>WJIW01000498.1 GCA_014730065.1 Armatimonadia bacterium
GCACGGGCGATGATGGCCGGGCAGGGCTTCGATGGAGTGTGGCGCTGGCGCGCCAGCGACGACATGACGCATCTGGGCCAAGAGGGCCAGCACGTCCTGGGGACCTCCTCGTTCTGGGCCGCGACCATACTCCGCTACGCGCGCATCACCGGCGATCCCGTGGCGACCGAGTCCGGACTTCGGGCCCTGGAAGCCTTCCGGCAGTACCGCGTGCCCCGGGGCGCCAGCCTGTGGGAGTGCCCTATGTTCCAGCCCGACATTCTGGCTGCGGCGGAGACGATCAACGCGTACGTGGAGGGCTACCGCGTGACGCGCGATCCCGCGTACCTGGACGACGCCCGTGAATGGGCGTGGAAAGGGCTGAGCTTCCACTACCTATGGGAGGCCCCGGGGATCGCCGGCATGAGGTACGCGGGCATCCCCGCCTTCGGGACGACCCACTATGTCATCGATTGGACCGGCGTGCCGGTGCAGTGGTGTGCCTTGGTGTACGCCGCCGCCGTGGACCGGCTGGCTCGTCAGACCTCCGGCCCCGAGGCGGACATGTGGAGGCGGGTGGCGTGGGGGATCACGGGCTCGGGCATGCACCAGCAGTTCACGGAGGGCCCGCTAGTGGGCACCTATCCCGATAGCTGGCGCGAGCGATTCACCGAGTACGGGGCGCCGTTCATCAACCCCGAGGACATCCTGGTCGGCCTCTACAACGCCCGGGGCCGACCGGCCGATGTGGACACCGCGATACTGGAGGGTGCCGACGGGCAGCGGGTGCACGTCACCTCGGCCGCGACCATCGGAAGGGCGGAGCTGACGCCGGAGGGGCTCGACGTGGAGCTGGACTTCTACCCCGGCCGACCCGCGTACGTACTTATCACGGGAGCCCCTGCGCCGTCCGAGGTATCCGCCGATGGAGAGCCGCTGCGGGAATCGCACGAGTCGCTCTCGGGGCCGGGGTACCGTCACGATGCGGCGACGGGCTGGACGGAGATCGGTGTCACCATCCCCGGGTCCGGGGTGTCGAGGATGCGAGTGGTCTTCGACTAGTATCGGCCGAGGAGTGAGGGGCTAGGTATGCGACGCACGACCATCCTAGGGATCGCGCTGGGTCTCATAGCGATCGGGCTGCTGTTCCGGTTCTCGCTGATGACCTACGCCCTGTACGCCATGGCCTTGGCCTACATCGCGTCGGTGACCTTGGCGCGAAGCTCCCTCAGCGGCCTGCGCTGCATCCGCCGGATCGACACGGACCGGGCCGAGATCGGCGACTCCTTGGAGATCCGGGCCCAACTCCACAACCAGAAGCTGCTGCCGGTGCTCTGGGTCTTGGTCGAGGAGGTGGTGCCCCAGCGTCTCGGGCGGAAGGGCGATTTCGTCAAACTGTTCATGCTCCCGCCCAACTCGGTGCGCACGCTGGACTACACCCTGACCTTCACGTGCCGCGGCTATCATCAGGTCGGGCCCGTCATCTTGGAATCGGGCGACCTTTTCGGCTTCGTCCGGCACCTGCGTACAGCCCGGCACGCCCACTACATCACCGTGCGGCCCAAGCCCGTGCCCATCGCCCGGTACGACGCGATCACCCACCGGCCCATCGGTGATGTGAAGGTCCGCCGACAGATCTTCGAGGACCCGACGCGGCTCGCCGGAGTTAGGCCGTACCAGGATGGCGACCCACTGAACCGCATCCACTGGAAGACCACGGCCCGTACCGGCGAGCTGCATACGAGGGTCTACGAAAACACGGTGCTAATGGGTGCGACCCTGGTCGTGGATTTCCATGAGCCCGCCTACGGAGAGACGAGGACCGAGGAGCGGTCGGAGCTGGCCATCACCACGGCGGCGTCCCTGGCGGCATACTTGGTGGAGATGAAGCAGACCGTCGCCCTGCTCTCTAACGGCCTGGATGCGGCGGAGCGGGTGAAGCGCGAGGAGGGCTCTGAGGAGTCGGGTAGCCGGCGGGAGGCGCGGGTGCTGGCGCGCCACCGAGAGGGGGAGGACCGCCTGAGACCCGTGCAGGTCGAGCCGGGTCGCGGGGCCGCTCAGGCGGGCCAGATACTCGACTCGCTCGCTCGGCTGGAGCTATCGGAGGGGATGCCCCTGGAGCGCATGATCCGGGAGGAAGCCCAAGGACTCTCCCGGGATCTGTCCCTGGTTCTCATCACGCCCAGCCTCGGCCGATCGCTGCTCCAATCCGTCGCCCGGCTTCGGTTCTGGGGGTTCCTGGTCACCGTGCTCCTGGTGGACAACCCCGAGCATATGGAGTCAGCGGGGCCGGTGCTCCGGGCTGAGGGCGTGCAAGTCCTGCACGTCCGAGACCCCGAGGACCTACGCTCCATCGCGGGCGGGGCGGTGTGACGCTCCGGGCGATGCGCGGATTCCCACAACCCAGCGCGATTTCCCAACAGAGTAGACCCCGGACCTAGGAATGCTGCCATAAGCTGCCTACTATACGGGTGTGACGCCTGCTGGGTGGCGCTATCCAGAACACCGATCTCGGATGGAGCTTGTGCAGGTGGGTCACACCAGAGCGGTTAGGGTAGCTCATCGCACCGGACCTCAGGCACTCCTCCGTGCCGGTCGATGAGCGGGGGGGCAAGACACGGCGCGGCCCCGCACCCGGGGGGGGTGGGGCCGCGCTAGCGCCGGTGACCACCCCGGCGATGGAAGGTCGGTGGCCGCTGCCATGAACTGTTTCCTCAAGAGCAAGCGATGGGAACCAGTGTCCGTGCCAGCCCATTGGCGGGAGTCCTGCGACCGTGCCGGGGTAGTGGTGGGGCGGGTCCACGGCTGCACGCAGGCCATCGACGATGTGTGCAGGATCCGGGCCAATGCCTACAAGACGGCGGTCACGGGGCCTGATGCGTATGATGCCTACTCAAGACACTACGTTGTCCTCCATCGCGGCCGGCCCGTAGGGACGATGCGCACTACGAGGGCGACGGACGGCCCGTTGGACAGCCAGGACCACTACCCCACCTCGCTCTTACGGGCACTGCACGAGGTGATTGCGTCGGCCAGTAGGTTCTGTGTGCCACCCGGGCCTCCTCTGGAGGTCCGGGTGGCGCGGATGTTGGTGGAGACGGTGTGGGCCGCGGAAGCGCGCGACGGGGTGCGCGTGGACATCATCAACGCCCACCGCCGAGGGGTCCTCTACTACGCCCGGCTGGGCTACCTCCTGCTCCGTGACTACTACTTCGTGCATCCTGTGCTGTCCACGCCGAGTTACGTACTGGTGCTTCCCGCCTCGCGAGTAATGCCTGGCCCGTTGCGCGAGCTGGTCGGCGGTGTCGACAACCCCGTGCTCCCCGAGGAGATCGAGCAGCACGCCGCCGTGGCCACTGACGTGCGCGAGCATCTGGGGCCCGTGGTGCGTGGCAGAGTGGCGGTCGCGATTTGACCGGCGAACGGTCGCTCAAGCCAGGTGACATTCTCTCTTACTCGGCGGGTCGCTCGGATCTGGACCCTGAGGGCTACCGAGTCGTCCACCGACCCGATCCCGGCGAGGACCGGCTCTCTCAGGTCGTCCGCAGCTTCCCCCAGCTGGGCTCCATGTTCGTGGAGGCACCGGTGCTTGCCATCAACTGCTACCCGGCGACTCTGGGCGCATTCCCCAATGGCATCTGGGTAGACACGTACTTGAGGCCCGAGAACCTATCCCGGTCTCTCATCCTGGCCGCCAAGCGGGATATGACCGTCGCCCTGCTAGGGCAACCGTTGGCGCTCCTCGATCTGCTCCTCCGGCACGTACGCGGGGGGCATCCCGTTCCGCGTCGGATGATGGTCGTAACCGGGGGGTATCGGTGTCCGTCTGCGGCCGAGGCGGCGATGAGCAGCTGGTGCGCGGGGATCACGGAGTTCTGTGTGCTGCATGCCTACGGGGCGGCCGAGGTCGACGCAGCTTGCCTCGTGGGTGTTCGGCCGCAGGGGCAGTCTGAGCCCAGATACCAAGTCGTGGCCGACGATGTGGAGTGTATGGCTGAGGACGGGTGGCTGCTGCTACGCCGGTCCGGGCAGCCTCCAGTGAGGACGGGCGACCGGATCGAGATGACGCAGGCGGGGTACGTCATCACGCCTGGACCCGAGCGACTAGCAACGTGTGCTCGGGAGTCGCTGGACTCCTGGTCGACTGACGATTGGGAGCGGCGTACGGGTTGGATAGGCTGGCGCGGGTCAGCGATGTGCTTCCAACTGCGGCAGGGCCACACACCGCATGCCGAGAGCGAGGTACCATTCTGGCGCTTCGGCGAAGAGTTCGGGTTCTCGTGGCTGGACAAGCCCCGTTGGGTGCCTCCGTGTGATGTCGTCTGCGAGTAAGGGGGAACAGGACGCCAGTCCTCCCGTGCCGAACCTCCGGAGCGATAGCATCCAATCATCGCGGGGGCCGCCATGCCTATCCAAGCCAAGGCCGTCGTTTTCCCCAACCCTGAGGAAGTCATCATCGGTACCGTGACAGTGCCCGATCCTGGTCCTGGCGAGGTGCTGGTCCGCACCACCCACTCCCTCATCAGCAACGGCACGGAGGGATGGATCTGGAGTGGCCGCTTCCATTCGCCGGGCGGTGACCGGCCGTACGAGTACCCCGTGGTGCCCGGGTACCAGCGCGTCGGCGTGATCGAGAGCCTGGGCGAGCAGGTCAGTGGGCTGTCGCCGGGTCAGCGGGTATTCGCCACTGTAGGCCGCCTCGATCCACCCCATACGGCCTTCTCGGGGAGCCATGCGGAGTGGGGCATCACGCCCGCGGACCAGTGCCTGCCGCTGCCCGATGGCCTGGATCCCATCAAGGCTTCTGGCCTGGTCCTGACCCAGGTGGGCTACAACGGCGCTTTCCGGCCGCCCGTCGAGAAGGGCAGCAAGGTGTTGGTCATCGGCGATGGCTTGGTGGGCCAGTGGGCCGCTCAGGGCTTCCGCGCTCGCGGGGCTGAGGTCGTCCTACTCGGCCGGCACCACCGTCGCATGGAGCTGGCTCGGGCCCATTCGGCGGATGTGGTGCTCGATGACGGTGAGATCGTCGCCGCCCACGCGATCCTGGACCGATGGCCGGATGGCGCGGACATCGTCGACGAGGCCGTGGGGCGAATCGCCAACGTGGAGATGGCGTTCCAGGTTCTTCGGCACGATGGCCACCTTGTCTTCAATGGATACCACCCCGAGGGTGAGCACCTGATGAGCATCCAGTGGATGCACGACAAGGAGATCACCTGCTGGGGCATGGCGGGCTGGACCCGGCAGCGGCTGGAGGCCACGCTTCGGCTCATCCAGGAGGGCGCGTTCAAGGTGACCGAGCTGGTGACCCATGCATTCCCCGGCGTGGAGGCCGACCGGGCCTACCGCATGATCCGCGACCGGTCAGAGCCCTTCCTCGGGGTCGTATTGGAGTGGTGAAGGGTTGGCAGGCGAACCGACTGGTTACGCCGCTGTGAGCCGCGCATTCGTTGCCTGGGAGGACCGCTGATAATGCCCACCTGCCGCGCACTCCAGATCACCGCACCGGGTGAGTTCGGCATCATCGAGATGCCAGTGCCCCAGCCCGGCGAGGACGAGGTGCTGATCCGGGTCGAGGCCTGCGCGACCTGCACCAACTGGGAGCTTCAGACCTGGAATGGCACCGACATCTTCGACCGGCCCGGGTACCCCGTCTACCCGCAGAATCCGGGGAGTCCCGGCCACGAAGCGGCCGGCGTCGTCGAGGCCGCTGGGTCCGGCGTGTCGGCCCTCACCGAGGGTGACAAGGTAGCCGTGCTCGGCAGCATTCGGGGGCCGGAGAACGACGCCCACGCCGAGTACGTCACCCGCCCGGAGGGCCAGGTCGCCAAGCTCTCCGCTGACGTGGACCCCGTGCGCGCCGCTCCCCTAGAGATGGCCCTGTGTGCCCTTCGGTCGGTCGACCTGGAGGCGGACATCAAGGGCTCCAGCGTCGGGGTCGTGGGTCTCGGCCCGGCGGGCCTCCTGCACCTTCAGGTCGCCCGGGCCAGGGGAGCCCATCGGGTGATCGGCGTCGACCCTGTGCTGGCCCGTCGTGAGGCCGCGGCGCCACTGGCGAACCGGGTGGCCGTTCCGGAGGGCGATGGTCCCGCCCTGCATGAGGAGGGTGTGGACGTGGTCTTCGAGTGCTCGGGCAGCGCGGCGGGAATGGCCTTCGGGCTCAACTGGGCCCGGCTCAGGCTGCACGTGTTCTCCGTGCCCTCGGCGCCGGTCGAGTGGGGGAAGGCATCGTGGCTGCGGGGCGTGGCCATCGAGCCCTACCACTGGCGGGGCGACAGCCCGGCCGCCTGCCTTCGGCGCGCGGCGGCGATGCTCGAGGCGGGCGAGATCGACACCACCCCTCTGATCTCCCGGGTCCTGCCGTACCCACGGTACGCCGAAGGTCTGCGGCTTCTGGAGACGCGCGAGGCGATCAAGGTGGTCTATCAGGGCTGGGGCTAGGGCGTGCCCAGCCTCACCGCCCGAAGGAGCTGCTCCCACAGGCTGGGTCGGGTGCTTGGCTTCACGGGCCTGGGATGCAGGCCGGCGAGAAACTGGGCCCTCGCGGCGACCTCTTCGTCCGGATCGTTGGCCAGATTCCCCAGCACTCCCCACGCCGCGTAGCGTTGGTCGGGATCCCCGTACTCGAGCAGGTAGGCGGCCGACCCGAGCCGCACATACGCCTGGTCACATTTGAGTCCACGAGGGGCGACCAGGTCCAGCTCCGCTCTGTGGGATGAGACGTAGCCCGCGGGCTCCGAAGGGTGCCGGCTCATGCGCCCCGCCAAGGCCAGGGCGGGCCACGTGTGGTCGCCGGGTGAGTTCAGAAGCGCCTCACAGACACTGCTGGCGTAACGCTCGCCGGACAGGCAGTACGCCAGCGCGTCGTTCATGCAGGCTCGCGGTACCGCCGGGAGCGTCCCCAGCGCATGGCCCTCGTGGGGCGACAGAGACGAATCGTCAACCGCGGCCTTCCGCAAGAGCTCGCTCAGGTCATCGGGCCCCAAGGGCACGCCATCTCCGATCTGATTCCATAGCGATGCCCACAGGGCATGCCAGTGTGGCTGCGTGGATGTCGAGCCGCCATCGTCGAAGGCTATCCACCAGAGCGCCTGCTCGGCGGCCGCTCTGACTTCCGGATCGGCACTTTCCGTCAGCTCCTCAAGGGTGCTGAGGGCCACGCTCACACGCCGACGCTGCTTGCCGAGTGCGCGAACGATGGCCACCGTCTCCTCAGCGTCAGCGGTGGGGAGGCGCTCGAGCAAGGCGGGAACTGTGTCGGTGTCGGCCACGGCCAATACGCCACCGGCCACCTCGCGTACGTCGGGATCGGGGTGGCCCAGCAGGGGCAGAATGGCCTCGGGAACGCCATCCTCGTCGCTCGATGCGATGAGGTCCAGGGCAGCCCCCATCCGCTCGGCCGCATCCTCTGACGCGAGCCGCACGTGGGCCCCCGCGGCCCGTTCGGGATCTCCGCGGAGGCTCAGCGGATCGAGCTGAAGCGACGTAAGCGCGCTGTGAACGTCGAACGCCTCCGGCGAAGCCAGCCACCGGGCCAGCTCGGTCCGGTATGGCTCGGGCACGTTTCGCGCCGACTCCTGCTCCGCTGCGAACAGCGCCGACACGATGCTTGCTGCTCGGGCGGGATGTGCGGCGACGGCATCCAGGTAGAGCTGCCATGGAGCGCCGTGGCCGAGGGCCAGCAGCTCATCGGGGCGGCCGAGAAGGGTATGGGCGTACCGGCGCTGGGCAGCTTTCGAGATGACGGTTGTCACGGACATGGGATTGGGGAGGTACTCGGCCAGCTCGAGTTGGTGCTCGCCCACGGCCGGTGGCGCCGCTCCGGTGTAACCGGCGTGAGGGTGGCCCGATGTGGCGAGCACGGCGCCCGCCAGGTCACTGTGACCGGAACCTGCCGCTTCGCCGGCGATCTCCCACACAAGTCCCTCGTACTGCTCGGGCATGCCGCAGCCCAGAAACAGCAATAAGGCCATCTCCCTGTGGACCCATCCCGTCGTCTCGGACTCGGCTCTCTCTCCAACCTCAGCCAGCACACTATCTGGGGCCTCGCCCTGGGCAGTCAGCAGCACGCAGGCGGGCACAGCCAGCCGAGGGTCCTCGTGCAGCACCAGCGTCTCGGCGCGCCGCACCACTGACAGGGGGATGGGGTCCATCCGCGTGGCGGCAGCCAGGACCATGGGGCCGGCGGGGATGGTCTCGGCATCGAGCAGATCGAGGGCCCGATCCCGTCCGGGGCCTGGCCGGGCCAGAAGCGCCATGGCCGCGGCGAGACTCACGAAGGGGTCGCCGCTCCGAAGGCAGTGAGATAGCTCGTCTATGGCTTCGGCACCGATGGGACGGACGTAGCACAGAGCCATTGCCGCTCGCTCCGCCATCGGGCTGCCGGCCCGCAGGTAGGGGATCATGCGTCGTGCCGCCTGCTCACCACACTCGGAGAGGGCGACGTGCCCCCGGAAGGTCCGATTCGGCAGCGCCGACCACCGCTCGACCAAGTCGTCGATCCCCTCCGGCCCCATGCGAAGGTACACCTGCCCAGCGGCGGCGCGGACGTATGGTGTGGAGGCTACGGCGTAAGGCCAGACGTAGTCCAGCGCCTCGGGTCCCATGGCGGCGAGGGCATCGATGGCCGCTTCGGTCTCCCGCGCGCTCGCTCCCCTAAGCAGCATGGTCGTGCGCTCAGCCAAGGGGGCGCCGTCGCGGCCCAAAGCCTCGATGCTCGCAAGTGCGGCAAGCCGCTCTTCGGGGTCGGTGCTATCGAGGTGGCTTGCCAACTCGGTGTGGGCACGGCTGAGAGGAGGTGGATCTTCGTACAGCCAGGGCCTGGTGGATGGCCCCGCGGTAACCGCCCAGTAGACGCAGGCGGCGAGCAGGACTAGGCCGAGTGCTGCGAGTATACCGCTCCGCCACCGAGGTCTCGGTGCCGACTCTGCTCCCAAGCGAATCCCCACCCGCGTCGCCTCTTGGCCTCTTCCTTCTCAGGTCCGGCCAACGCGCCCGGCGTTACAGGGTACTCATTCTCCTGTCAGCACCCAAGCCTGGACACCCTCGATAAGCAGCTTCCCGGCTGTCGTCGCATCGGCGTCCGTCTCGACGACGTAGATGGACTGGAGCGTCACCGGGGCCTTTGTGCCATCGGCGAGGCGGAGACGGACATCATGCCACTGGCCGTCGGTAGGGAGGCGATCAGCCAGGGTCTCCGTGACCCTTGTGCCGTTGCCATCGACGTACGCCAACCGGACCCACGGTGAGGAGCCCTCGGCCCTCAGCTTCGCGGTGAACCCGATGGCACGGCCCACTTCGGCATCGAACCTGGCGTAGGCGGCCCTTGTGGCATCGGCGTCACCCAGCTCGTAGGAGAGAACGAGAGCCTCGTTCCGACTCTCCACGGTTCCCGTGGGGCCATCCTCCTCAGGGACGGCGGCGAAGTATGCCCCCCTCACCGGACGTGGCTCGGCGACCCGGACCTCGGCAGCGGCGGAGACGCCCATGCACTCTCCCATCACCTGCCCGGACTCCGCACCCTCGCCGACGCGCACAAGCCCAGCGGGGCTGGTGCTCCCCAGCCGGTCAGGCACGGAGAACCGCCACGCGGCGTCGGCTGGCTGGGCGAGGGCCTGGTCCCCGGGCCCCAGCAGCAGGCCTCGGAAGCGGATCTCGTCGCCGGGCATGGCCACGGCCACGGGTGGGTCCAGCGCGGCCGAAGTGGGCT
Organism: Armatimonadia bacterium; assembly: GCA_014730065.1. Lineage (GTDB taxonomy): Bacteria > Armatimonadota > Zipacnadia > UBA1398 > UBA1398 > UBA1398. Next base: position 9,689 of record WJIW01000498.1, read on the forward strand.
CGGTCTGCACGTGGACCGGCAGCGTGGCGCGGAACTCGCCGCAGAGCAGCTCGACGGAATGCCGCCCCGGCCGCTCCAGCTCGATGGTCGCCGTCCCGTCCACTCGCTCCACGGCGTCGCCGACTTGCATTCCTATGGGTGCCGACACAGCATTCCATTGAGCATCTCGGGCCTCCACGGCGACATCGACCCGGGCGCCGGGAAGGCCCCACACTTCGGGCGGGTCGGTAGCGATCATGGCCGGTGGCCCGATGGGTCCGTTCAGCACCGCGGCGAGGCCGTTGGCGACCCGGCGCAGGCCGCCATCGGACGGACGGTTCGTGACCTCACCTCGGACCCACACGGTCGTTGAGCCGCCGCCGTCTAGGTTCATCGCGTCGGTGCAGCCGAGGCGCAGTAGGGTGGGGGACATCTCGTCGTAGGACATGCCTATGCTCCACCCTGGCTGCCGGCCGTCGACGGCGAAGAGGATCACTTCCTCGTCGTTGAAGCCGACGGCTGTGCGCGGGTGCCGGACCCGGCCTTCCCGTACCACCTGGCCATCACGGCACAGTACCGGGCCGCCAGATACGGCTCCCATGGTCCAATCGGGCAGGCGGGAGTCGTACTCGATGACGATCTCCGCGCCTGCGGGGATGCCTTCCAGGAAAGCGGCTCCATCGCCCAGGCCCGCCAACACAACGCGGCCGGGCTTGAGCTCGGGTGGGCTGCCGCTGACGGCGGCCACCGATCCGGAGACGGCACCCGAGAGATCCAGAGGCAGGTGGTCGGTCTCGACCACGACCCACGGGCCATCGGCCGGGCGTGCGCGCGACCCGTAATCGGGGGTGTACATGACGATGGTGCCCGGCGGAAGCGACTGGTTGACGCCCTCGAGGGGGTAGCTGTCGCCACCAACATGGACGCTTCCGCCGAAGGTGGGCTCGACGATGGCGACGCGGCCACCGTCGCCCCAGGCGAAGGTCGGGTTGCCCTTGCCGGTGCGGATCAGGTGGCCTCCGGACACGTGGAAGCCGATGGGCAGGCCCGCGTCCTCGCCGGTCATCACGAAGAAGTCGCCATTGACCGCGGCGACGGGCCGGGACGTGGGCGTGGGCTCGGGGAGCTGACCCGTGAGGACTTGAGTGCCGCAGACCTGGTCATGGCCCAGGGTGGCCTGAAGCTCGATCTCGGGCTGCCCCCGCTCGATGCGGATCACGTCCATGACCCACGGGCCGGCGTCGTCGACGAGGCGCTCGTAGGTCACGCCCGGCGCGACGGGGACGGGCTGGGCGAAGGCGGGAAGAACGAGACAGAGGAACAGCGCTAGGGCCGAGCATGTTCTTACGTGGCCTCGAGTCATGGGCGCACCTCAGCTCGCCTCCGTGTGATGGCGGTATAGAGTGCGTAGGATGCTCAGGATAGTGGACTCACCGCTGCTCAACTCGAGCCGCCACCAGTCGACGAGGCCGTCGACTCTCCCGATGTCCAGCACATTGCCCATGGAGCGGACCTCCACTTGGGGCTCCTGGCCGACGCGCGGGGCCACGGTAAGGCGGAACAAGACCATGCCCGTCCGCGCCTCCCGATCGATGACGGCGACGACCCAGGTGGCGATCCCTGGCTGGTCCGAATGCTGCTCCCAGCGCACGGTCAGCGCGCCATCGGAGACCTCTTCCACATCGGACCGGACCTGGTCCAGGAAGGCGAGGACTCGTGGATCGCCGTGCGGGTCCTCGCCTCGATCGTCGCCGGTGATATAGGCCTTGGCGCGCTCGATGTGGTCGCTCATGTCATCACCTTCCCGCTTCCGTCGCCGTTACCCCTTAACCCCCGTCAGCGTCACGCCCTGGATGAAGTACCGCTGGGCGAAGAAGAACACCGTCAGCACCGGGACCATCATCAGGGTGGAGGCCGCCATCATCATCGAGTACTCCGTGTCATGCTCCATGCGGAACTGGTAGATACCGAGGCTGAGGGGATACAGCCGCTCGTCGTTCAGGAAGATCAGTGGGCCCATGAAGTTGTTCCATGACTGCATGAAGGTGAAGATCGCCACCGCCGCCAGGGCCGGCTTGATCAGCGGCAGCATGATCCGCCAGTAGATCCCCAGATAGCCACAGCCATCGATCTTCGCCGCATCCTCCAGGTCCTTGGGGATGCTCTTCATGAACTGCCGGAGCATGAAGATGAAGAAGGCCGTGCCCAGGAAGGGCGGCAGCCACAGAGGTACCAGGGTGTTGTACCAGCCCAGGTACTTGAAGATGAGGAACTGAGGGACCATCGTCACCTGAGCGGGCAGCATCATGGTGGCCAGGAGCACGGCGAACAAAACGTCACGGCCGGGGAACTCCAGCCTTGCGAACCCATAGGCCACCAGCGAGCACGATAGCAGAGCGCCTATGATAGACAGAGCAACGATCAGGACCGTGTTCCCCAGGTACCGCCAGAAGTCGATGTAGCGCAGGGCTTCGGAGTAGGCCCTAGTGAACTTGTCCATGGTCGCGGCGAATAGGCTCTGTTGAGCTAGGGTCATGGTGATGCGCAGGTTGCCGTCCGGCGACCCGCCCCCCTCGGCGCGGACCAGGTCGGTGTAGTCCTTCTCCTTGCGGAAGCCCGCGTCGGCCTCGGGCAGCATCCAGGACCACTCGACGGTCAGGTCATCGGCCAGGGGGTACTCCTCGGCCGACTCGTACCGCCCTTCGGGCGTCTCGATAGCCATGTGGAGGACATGCCAAGACTTGTCGCCCGTCATGGGTAGTCGGATCCCCGCGAAGTCGTCCTGGAGCTCGGGCATGGGCATGGAGATGGACCATATCGCCTCGTCGGCACCCCCGAAGTCGTAGCCCATGAGGGTAGCGGTCTCGTCGGTTCCGGACGGCCACTGGCGCGTCGATGCGGCCTGGAGCGTCTCGATGGACTGCTCCCCGGGCGACTGGTACACGCGCTGCGTCTGATCGAGCACCGTCACGCCGCGGATCCGGAAGCCCCGGAGCACGTTGCCGATCACCTTGCCCACCAGCTCCTCGGTGATCCGGGCGGCGAGGCTGTCTGTGACCTGGTCGGTGCTCCCCTCCCACTGGTCCTCGGGCAGACCCGCGGCGGCCTCGGTGAACAGGCCATACGAGGCCAGCCGTCGCCCACCCTCCAGCTCGTCCAGCAGGGCCATGCGCTCGGGCTGGAGCTCGGCGGCCCGGTCGTGCAGGCGGTCCAGTACGCGGTCCATATCCTGCTCGGAGAAGGGCAGGGGCATCTCGTCGGGCATGGCGGGCTCTGGGTACGTGGCGTCGCTGGCATAGGGCGAGCTGACTACGGTCTCGGGAATCCCCGGCACCCACTTGGGGGGCGAGACGAAGATCTCGGTCCGCTCCTTCATGCTCGTGGTGAGCAGCCAGTAGAAGGGGAAGGCGAAGATGACGCACCCCAAGAGTAGGATCACGTGCCAGGCTAGAGATCTCAGCCACCTGTTTCGATCGGTCATCGGTCCGCCTCCCTCCTAATCCGACTCGTAGTAGACCCAGTGCTTGGCGAGCTTGAGCTGAATGAGCGTCAGCACCAGGATGATGACGAACAGCACCCAGGCCTGGGCCGACGCGAAGCCCATCTCGAAGTACCTGAAGGCCTTGTTGAAGAGGTAGTACACGTAGAACAGCGTGGAATCCACAGGGCCGCCCTGGGTCATGATGTACGACTGCTCGAAGATCTGCAGCGTCCCGATAATGCCCATGATCAGGTTGAAGAAGATGTAGGGCGTGAGCTGCGGGATGGTTACGTGCCGGAACCGATGCCATGGGCCCGCGCCGTCGACGATGGCGGCATCGTACAGATGCTGGGGGATGCCCTGGAGGCCCGCCAGCCAGATGATCATGCCCGCGCCGGCGCCCCACAGCATCATGATGATGATGGCCATCTTCGAGCCGCACCAAAGCCCCGGATCGGCCAGCCACTTGGGGCTCCAATGGGTGCCGAACTGCTCCAGGATGGGGTTGATGGTCATGTCGATGACCGCGTTGAGCATCCCGTTGGACGGGTTGAAGACCCAGATCCATAGGATGGCGCTGGCCACCGTGGGGACGATGGCGGGCAGGTAGTAGACCGTGCGGTAGAAGCTCATCCCCGCGACCTTGGTATTGAGCAGCATGGCGATGGCCAGGCCGACGGCCATGCCCAGGGGCACGCCGAGCATCATGAAGAGCGTGTTCCACAGCGACTTCCAGAAGGTAGGGTCGCCGCCCGCGAGCATGGTGGTGTAGTTCTCCATGCCGATCCACCGGGCGGCGTGGATGACGTCGTATCGGCAGAAGCTGAAGATGATCGAGACGATGATCGGGCCGGCGATGAGCACGATGAAGCCCAGCAGCCACGGACCGGTGAATAGGTACCCCGCCGCCGTCTCGGAGCGGATCCCCTTGGACGGTCGCCAGCCCGTGCGCCAGATGATCACCCCCGCCCCGATGACGATGCAGACGATGGTGCCCCATAGTGGGATGTACCAGTTGACGATGGGCCCCGGTGACTCCTCGTACACCTGATCGAGCTGGGCTTGGACCGTCTCGGCTCCAAGCTCCAGCGCCGCTTCGGGGCTCATCTCGTGGCGGGTGGCGCGCTCCCAGGCCCGCACGTGCTCGTCCCAGAGGAGCTGCCCCACGGCGCATACGGGCCGGTACTTGGATACCTCCATGAGGTCCATGAAGAGCTTGAAGTAGCCCGAGAGGCTGGGCGGCAGATCGGGATTGCCCTCCACGTACGTCTCGAATAGCTGCTGGTTCACGTCCCGGCGCGCCGTCATGCTGGGCACGTAGGTCTTGCCCCGCGACTGGTTGTACCGGGACTGGACCTCGGCCTCCAGCAGGTACGCCTCCTCGCTGGTCATCCACTCGATGAACTCCCAGCTTGCGTCGGCGTCCTCCACGCCCACGGGGATGGTCCACGAGTATCCGCCCGACCAAGTGATGTACTCGTTGCCCTTGGGCACGGGGGCTGGCGCCACTCCGTAGTTCAGGTTGGGCGCGAAGTCGGCGATTTGGCCCAGAACCCAGTTGCCGTCGATCTTCATGGATACCTTGCCCGTGAAGAACGGGTCACGCTCGCCGCCCTCGAAGGACTGGGCGAAGGCGTCGACCTGAGCGGCTCCGGGGCTTTCCGGCCCGCCCCGGCCCACGGCGTCGTAGATGTCGACCATGAACTGGAGGGCCCGGACGATGGGCGGGTCGTCGAGGGTACAGGTGCGGGCGTCGTCGCTCATGAACTGCCCGCCGGCCTGCCAGCCGTACATGTAGAGCCACGAGTTCCCGTAGTTGGGGATGAAGCCCGCTCGGGTCAGGTTGCCGTGGGAGTCGTACTCCGAGAGGGTGACGGCGTACTCCTCCAGCTCCTCCCAGGTCCTCGGCGGCACCACGTCGCCGTCGTCGTCCACATAGCCGGCGCGGGAGAGATGGTCCTTGTTGTAGTAGAGGGCCCGATTGTCCGTCGAATCGGGCACCGCGTAGAGCTTGCCATCATATTGGGCCTCCGCCCAGCACGCCTCGTAGAAGTTCTCGGGGCGTATCTCGGGCGAGTCCTTTGCGAAGTCATCGAGGGGCATAAAGGCGTCCCGGGCCGCCCACTGACCCACGGCGAAGCGGTCCTGGTAGACCACGTCGGGCACGGCACCGCCGGCGATGGCACACATCAGCCGCTGGGGGTCCATGCCATCGGTCTGGATGGACGCGATCACCTTCATGCCCGAGCGGCGCTCGAACTCGTGGAGCATAGCCTTCCGCCCCGGCGTCAGGCCGCCCACGAACCATACGACCAGCTCGGGCCGATCATCGCCACCGAACCGGGCGCAGCCGAGCAGCAGTCCGGGCAGTACGATAAGGACGAGACACGCCCCCGCAATCCAGCGGCGGCGCGAGAGGTAGGACATCATAGGATTCACCGACCAGGGGTGTTCGACGTGGCAGAGATAGGACCTCCCGCCGAGCGCGGCAAGGAGCGCTCCTGCTGGGGCTGGGTCGGGCCTCCGTGCCCGACCCGAGCCCCAAACGCGTTCAGCGGTCCATGTCGTCCCGCGCCCCAAGAGCCACAAGCGCCAGGGCCGTCAGCAGGAAGCCAGCGGGCAGGAGCGACGCAATCCAGCTCCAGGGAGGCGCCCCTGCCGCGCCAACCCCGACGGCAATGACCATGGCTCCGCCCGACCCGATGCCCAAGGCCCCGCCGATGTTGGTCAGGATGGCCCGAGTCGGCGAGGGTCGCCGTACCTCGCCATGGTCCGTGCCCGCATGAGGCGGCCATGCCTTCTCGATCATGCGCATCGTCCGTCCCGCTCGCACGAGAAGCGGCAGCTCACCATCCGGCAGCCATGCCAGCGGCACCTCGCACTTCGGGCCAAGCTCCACCGCCACGGGACGGCTGAGTCGCTCCCAAGGCACCGTGGGCGCGCCCTGGGTGGCTTGCAGGCCATGGCCGGATGCCCGAGGGCGGGTTACGTGCCACGTGAGGACGATGAGACCGAGCATGCCGAGGAACCAAGCAGCGCAGCTCGTGGTCGCGGTAGCAACGAATCGCTCGATGGGCACCGACGTAACGGCAGCGGCGACGGGCACCGCGGCGGCGGGGACGAGAGTCATGAAGGCGGCAGCGGTTGAGATCCAACGAGGAGGCGCCGGGATACAACCGGTGCCGCCGGTCTGCGGCTCCGTCTCGTCCGCCGGGCGAAGGCGCTCCCACCACGTAGACTGGGTCTCAGCGAGGGCGGGCCAGTCGACGACGCCGTCGCGGATAAGCAGCACCCCGTCGCTCGAGATCCACCAGTCGACCTGGCCCAAGGCCATCGGTTCGGCCACCAGCGCGATCCCGCTGACGTCGCTCCAGAGATGGGTATCTCGTCGGCGGCCGACAGCAAGCCGGATGGCCTCGTCCGAGACGCTCGCGCGGGCCTGGTCTCCTCGCAGTATCGCCATGGCGAGGAAAGCGGTGCCGATGAGGGCGAGAATGCCAAGCGGTGGCATATCCGGCTCTACGCGACGGGCGAGGACCAGCAAGACGCCGAAGCTGCTACCGATGAGTCCGACGCCGATCCCCGCGCACAGCGTCTCGGGTCGTCGGTACCGACGACCCGAGACATCGATCCACTCAGCCATGCTGTATCACCATCGAGCAGGACGCGCAGACGGGTCCGAATGTCGCGGCAGCGACCGCTGGCAGGATCCCGGTTTCGCCCAGTACGGGCCATGCCGCAACCAGCCAGGGGGCCGGGCTCCCACCGGCCGCTGCTACTTCGCCGCCTCGGGGTTCACCAGGTTCGGAGGCGTCTCGCCCTTCAGGCCGGCGGTGAGATTGCTCGCGGCCATCTCGGCCATCTTGGAGCGCGTCCAGATGGTCGCCGAGGCGATATGGGGGACGATGACCGCGGTCTTGCAGTCGGCCAGGCCGGGCTTCATCTCGGGCTCATCCTCGAACACATCCAGCCCCGCGCCCGCGATACTGCCGGACTTGAGCGCCTCGATGAGTGCGACCTCGTCGACTACGGGCCCGCGGGCCGTGTTGATGAGGTAGGCCGAGCTCTTCATCTTGCCCAGCTTGTCGGCATCGATGAGGTGGGTCGTCTCGTCGGTTAGGGCGACGTGGACGGAGACGTAGTCCGACTGCTCCATGAGGGTGTCCAGGTCGACCTTGGTGGCGCCCAGCTCCGATTCCAGCTCGTCGTTGCGCGAGAGGTCGTAGTAGAGCACCTTCATGTTGAAGCCCTTGGACTTGAGGGCGAAGGCCGTGCCGATGCGGCCGGCGCCCACGATGCCCAGGGTCTTGCCCGTGATGTCGCCGCCCAGGAACATCATGGGTCCCCAGCCCTCGAACTTGCCGGCACGCATGTACTCGTCGGCCTCGACGATGCGCCGGGCCGTGCTGAAGAGCAGTGCCCAGGCATGGTCGGCGGTGGCGTCGGTGAGGACGCCCGGGGTGTTGGTGATGAGGATCCCGCGCTCGGTGGCGGCGTCCACGTCGATGTTGTTGTACCCCACGGCGTAGTTGGCGAAGATCTTGCACTGGGGGCCGGCGGCATCGAAAACCTCGGCGTCGATGGGATCGGTGAGGAGGCAGAGGACGCCGTCGCAGCCCTTCACGTAGTCCAGGAGCTCCTCGCGAGTGAGCACCCGGTCATGGGGGTTGACCCTCGCGTCGGGCGCGATCTCCTTGACCATGGGCAGCCCCGGGTCGGGAATCTCCCGGGTGACGGATACCTTGTACGACATGTGCTGACTCCTCTCGGGTCGGTGGCGTGTCTGGTGGCTCCAGCGGGCGGTACAGTTCCCCGAGCCAGAGCCGGAGGCCTTCCGCGACGCACCGTCCGAGGTGCTACTGGTTCTCGGCGTCCCCTTGGGGGTTGTTCATCCTCTCCTCGGCCTGCTCCAGAAGCTCCGTGATGTACGGCCTTGCATAGTGCTCCTCGGTGGTTGCGTCCACGAGTGCCCGCATGCGCTGCACGTACTCGGCCTCACTACCCCAAGGCTCCCGCATGGCGATCCAGAAGTGCGGTGCATGGGCCTCGGGCTCGATCTCCAGGACGGTGCGCAGGTCCTTAGCTCCCCGATCGATCTTCCAGAGCAGGTCATTGGACACGAAGCTGGAGAGGTAGTACGCGAGGGCCTCGTCGGAGGCGAGACGCATCTCGTCGAAGCTGGCGCGCACGAACTCCTCCCACTTGCTGCCCGTCTCGGGCGGATCCCACTCCTCGAGGATCCGGTCCATATGGGTCCGCATCTCCTCGTACCGGCCCGCCCTCCCGTAGAGCCATGGCACGAGCATGTACGGCTCGGCCGTGGGGTCGGAGTTGTAGGCCAGTATCTCTGGATTCTCGACCAAGTAGTCGGCCGTATCACCGTGAAGGCTGGTCTTCTCGACGATCTCCAGTAGCCCCACATCGTCCCACGTGTCCGGCCCGTGCATGCTGGCTAGCTGGTGCTCCAGCGCTTGGTCGAAGCGGCCCGCGCCCTCGTGGATCTCTGCCAGTCGCTGGTGGCCGAACCGGGCGGTGAACGTGTCCCAGCCGGCACGCTCGATAGCCGACTCATAGGCCGCGATCGCCTCATCCTCCCGGTCAGCCGCCTTCAGCCCGCGAGCGCGGTGCAGGTAGTTCCTAGGCAGCTCGGGCCGCAGTTGGATGGCCTTATCCGCCGCCGCTATGGCTTGCTCCGGTTGACCCGCCCGGAAGTAGAGGTTGCTCAGGATGCGCCACAGTACGTACTGATCGGGGTGCGCATCGGCGACGGGCCGCAGGGCAGCGACGGCAAGGGCTTCGTCCTCATAGTGGATGATGCCGGCCACAGCATGCCATACGGCGCGCTCCTCCTCAGGCACCATCCTACTTAGGCTCAGAGCCACCTCAGCGATGTTATCGTCCGACCATGCGAGGTCAACGAGCTGCCGGTACGCCTCGGACGCCGCCTCCATGTCGTCTCTGACGTAGTGATAGTAGGCGATATGGCTCAGCAGGTAATAGCCCGTGTAGGCGTCCTGAACATCCTCCATCGCCTCATTGAGGAGATCCAGGGCCGCCTGCACCCGGCCCTGAGCCGCCAGGATCTTGGCCTCGTTGACGACCGCCATGCTGGGGTCGGCACCCTCCATTCCGCCATACCTCTCGATGGCGGCCTGGGCATCCTCGAACCGCTCGGCAGCCAGGTAGGCCTGTGCGAGCATGAGGATCGCGTTGGGATCATTGGGATTGGCTTCCGCTGCCTCCTCCGCCATGGTGACGGGGTCGCCCGGCCCGTCCAGGTCCTGAGCCACAGCGAGAGGCGTCAGGAGGGCGAGCCCCACAAGAAGAGCGATCGGTAGTCGCGAATAATGCGTATGGGTAGACACATCCACCACCGCCTTCCTTTGGGTGACATTCGACACGTCCAACCCGCCACGTCCGGCCGTGGGCACCAGGAGTCGCTAGCCTGGCTCCACGCCCGCGCCCAGGATGCTGGCCAGGTTGGCGGAGTCGGTAACCTGGGGGCGGATCTTGCCGCTGGTAGAGGCAAACAGGGTGGCGACTCCGGGGCCGTGGCCCGCCGTGTGGCAGGCGCCGTGGACCACGACGCCTACGCTCACAGCGCCGGTCAGGAACTTGCGACCATAGCTATGATCGGCATCGATGATGGCCACGATGTCTCCCAGGCGCAGGTGGTCCAGGCCGAACTCCTCGTTGGTGACGGGGTCGAAGAGCTGGATGTCGTAGTCGCCCGAGTGGCAGTCATCGGCGCCTAGGCCCGCGCCCATGATGCGGGCCGGCAGCGTCTTGGCGACGGAAACGGTCAGGGCGTCCCCATCGATGCCGATGGGCCATGCGTCCAGCTCGAGCATGCGCGGGTCCAGGTTCATGACCTTCAGGTCGTCCACGCCCTCTATCTCCAGCCCCTGGCCCACGGTCTCGATGCGGATGGTGTCATCGTAGGTCAGCTCTTCGAGGACGTCCTGGGGGAAGTCGATCATGACGTGTTCGATGCCGCCATGGGTGCCGGTCACGAAGCCCTTGCGCACCTCATCGCCGATCTTCACCTTGGCGATGTTCCCGACGCAGGAGAGGAAGTTGGCGCCGGAGTTCTTGCCATCATCGGGGTTCTTGGTGGACACGCAGGGCTCGATATGATCGCCGGCCCAGCCGAGGGCGGGGTCTCCGATGCGTAGATTGTAGGTGATCCCGCCCACACTGGGCAGGGCGTAGACGCCGCCATCGTGGGAGGCCCGTACCGACCGGCGGTGCTGGGGATGGGAGGGCTTGACCTCCACGGGCATGCGGAGGATTCGGTCCTTGTTGGTCACGAGCGTGCTGGGCATCAGGTCACGTCCCTTCGGGCGGCGGGGTTCCGCGTGGGAAGGGGCGGGGCCTGCTCGGGGAGGGCCGTCGTCCCCACATGGTGCAGTGGGTGGCGCTGGGCGTCCCCGCCCAGCGCAGCCATGCGAGCGGCGCGGGTTGTGTGCGGTTGTGTGCTCTGCCCCCCGCGCGAC
>WJIW01000499.1 GCA_014730065.1 Armatimonadia bacterium
CCGCCCGGCGCGTCACAGCCGCCAAGTTCGCGGCAGAAGCATGATGACCACGGAGTAGATCTCGAGCCTGCCCATGAGCATGCACAGGCAGAGCAGCAGCTTGGCGGTGCCTGGCATCCAGCCGAAGTTCTGGCTGGCCCCGACGCCCGAGAGACCGGGGCCGATGTTATTGATCGTCGCGATGACCGCGGTGATCGAGGTGAGAAGCTGGGAGTCGGGGTCATTGCCCACGTTCGGATTGTAGTGACCCTGGAGTAGAGCAGCCAGGATCAGGCTAGCGACGATGGCCGAGCCCACCCACAAGATCACGAGCCCCACGATGTTCGCGACGCGCCGGGAATCCAGGACCGTGTCGCCCACACGGATCGGTTTCTGAAGGCCGGGCCGTAGCAGGCGGATCATCTCCCGGTGGAAGTACTTGCCCAGAACCAGGATCCGTATCTGCTTCATGCCTCCGCCCGTGGAGCCCGCACAGCCGCCGAAGAACATGAGCATCACCAGCCCTGCCCGGCAGAGGGTCGGCCATGCGTTGAAGTCGGCGGTGCAGTAGCCCGTCGTCGTTGTGATGGACACGACCTGGAAGCTCGTATGGCGCGCCAGGGCGCCCGGGCTATCGTAGGTAGCCCCACCCCAGAGGGCCAGCGCCGCGCCGATGACGATAGTGGCTGTGGCGAGTACGGCGGCGTAGAAGAGCAGCTCTCGGTTCCTGCGGAAGCCATCGAAGGACCCGCGCAGGGCCTGGAAGTGGAGCAGGAAGTTGATCCCCGCGAGGACCATGAACACGATGATGACGACCTCGAAATAGAGGGCCGAGGGGTGACCCACCTGGGCGTAATGGCCGATGGACGCGTCCTTGGTCGAATACCCTCCGGTCGCCATAGTGCCGAAGGCATGGCAGATGGCATCGAAGAGGGGCATGCGGCCCAGCCACAGCAGGATCGTCTCGGCCACGGTGAGCAGCACGTACACGCCCCAGAGAATGGTCGCCGTCTCGCGTATGCGCGGGCGAAGCCGCTCGGCCACGGGCCCCGGCACCTCGGCCTGGAAGGCCTGATAGCCGCCGGCGCGGAGCGCTGGAAGCACGGCGAGGCAGAGCACGATGATGCCCATACCTCCGAGCCAGTGACACAGACTGCGCAGGAACAGAAAGCTGGGCGGTAGGGCCTGGATGACCCCCCGGCCGCCCTCCACTGCGGTGGCCGTCCCGAACACGCTGGACCCGGTGGTGGTGAGGCCGCTCATGGTCTCGAAGAAGGCGTCGATGTAGGTGAACCGCCAGTTGGGGCTCGTGCCCACTACCCCCTCGGCCTCGGCCAGTTGGGGCGGGAGGGCCTCCTTGCAGAGGTACAGAGGAACGGCGGCGAGGATCGCCAGGAGCAGCCAGCCGAAGGTGGCGACGGCGAACCCATCGGAGGCCCCGAAACGGTCGCGCCGGCGACGCAAGGTGCCCACCAGAAGGGTAAGGCCGACCAGGGCGCTCACGCCCATGCCCTTGGCGAAGGCCGGCACCGTCACGGGCGCCACGTCGACCGGGTCTCCCCCCAGCCCCGCGATGGCCAGGGATGGAACCATGGCCGCGGCCATGAGCACGGCCAGGGCGCCCAAGATGTGGAGAACCAGGGGCCAGTTCAACCGGCACCCCCGAATAGGGCGAGGGCCTCGTCCAGGGCGTCGATGCGCACCACCATCACGACCCTATCTCCAGCGTTGATCTGGGTCTCGCCGCCGGCGATCCGGGCTCCACTGGCGCCGACAACGGCCGCCAGCACCACGCCCTCGGGGAAGTCGACCTCCTTGATAGCCCGTCCCGCGGCGGGCGCCCCGCTCTGCACGACGACCTCCAGGGCCTCGCCGCGACCGCCCGCCAGCCGGAACAGGGAGAGGATCTTGCCCTCGCGCACCCGGCGCAGGATCACGCCGGCGGTCAGGCTGATGGGGCAGACCACGGCGTCAACGGGCAGGTCCTCGAAGAGGGCCACGTGGTCCGGCTGCTGGGTCAGGGTGATGGCGCGTCGGACCCCCAGGCGCTTGGCCCACAGGGCTCCGGTCAGGTTCGTCTCCTCGCTATCGGAGACCCCGACGAAGTAGTTGGCGCTGCCCACATGCAGGGCTTCCATGAGGTGGCTATCGAGGGCCGAGCCGTGGATCACCGAGGTGTGCCTCAGCTCCTCGGCGGCCCGAGTACACTTCTCGCGCGATGGCTCGATGAGGATCACCTCACGCTCGACCCGCTCCAGCCGAGCCGCCAGGTGTCGTCCGATGGTGCTGGCGCCGTACAGGATGATCCGCTGATCCCGCCGCTCCCTGAACCCGAAGAAGCGGAGGAAGGGCTGCAGGTGGTCGGCCGTGGTGACCACGTAGATGATGTCGCCCTCCTGGGCCTTGAAGGGCCCCCTGGGCACTAGGAAGTCGTTACCCCGCCGGACGCCGGTAATGACGAAGGGCTCGGATACCATGGCCCGCAGCCCCTGGAGGCTGGCGGATAGGAACCGGGAACCGGCCGTCACGCGGAGCCCCCTGAGGACCATGGACTGCTCGGCGAACTCCGCCGTCTCCAGGGTGCCCGGTGTGGTGATCATGTCGTAGAGCTGGCCCACGGTCACGGCGGCGGGGTTGACCAGCTCATCGACTCCCAGCACCGATAGCTCCACCTCGGCGATGTCATCCAGCAGCTCGGCGAAATGGACCCGGGCGATGCGGCGCCGGACTCCGATCTCCCGAGCCAGGAGGCATGCGACGATGTTCACCTCGTCCAGGTCGGTGGCGGCGATGAGCAGGTCCGATGTCTCCAGGTCGGCCTCGCGCAGGGCCTTCAGGTTCAGGCCCGATCCCACGATGCCCATGACATCGAGCTGGGTGCGGGCCAGCTCCACGCGATCCGGGTCCCGGTCCACGACCACGACGCGGTGGCCCTCTTCATCAAGCTGCTGGGCGAGGGTGAATCCCATGCTCCCCGCGCCGACGATGAGTATCTGCAATCCACGCGCTCCCGACGGTCTCGTGCAATGTGGCCCGGGCTCCTACTCCGGCCTGAGGACCACTTTGACGGCCTCGCGATCCTCGACGAGGTGGTAAGCCCTCTCCCACTGGCTTATGGAGAAGTCGTGGGTCGCCATGGGGGCCATCATCATGTCTCCCGATGCGATCAACCCTATCACAGCTTCCCAGGTTCGCCAGGTGTGGCTGAATGTGCCTTGAAGACGGGCTGCCTTCTGGACGATGGGATCCAGGCTGAACCCCACGGGATTTGGGCCCCAGCCGATCTTGGTGATCTGCCCATTGCGGGCCACGATCTCCATGGATAGCTGGAGGGTCGCCGAGCCTCCCGCGGCATCGACGACCAGGGGCGCGCCGAAGCCACCGGTAAGGTCCTCCACCAGCGTGCCCACATCATCCTCGCCCGAGACCAGAGCATGGGTGGCTCCCACGGTGCGGCCCACCTCGAGGCGGCCCGCGTCGGCCTCGGTGCCGACCAGGACGATCGGATTGCAGCCGGCCAGCCTGGCGACCTGGACGGCGAACAGACCGATGGGACCGGGGCCCAGGACGACGCACATCTCGCCCGGCCGGGGATCGCTTCTGACGATGATGGCATTGTAGGAGACGCAGCCCGGCTCGGTCAGGCAAGCATGCTCGAAGGGCACTCCGTCGGGCACGCGATGCAGGCAGCGGGTCGGCACCGCAACGTACCGGCAGAAGGCGCCATTGGTCCCATACCCGAAGCCCAGCCGCTCGGGGCAGAGGTTGTACTCGCCCGCCCGGCAGTGGGGGCACCGGCCGCAGATGTACGCGGCGGTCTCGCTGACAACCCGGTCGCCCACCTGGTACTCGTCAACGCCTTCGCCCAAGGCGGCGATGGTGCCCGCGAACTCGTGGCCCTGGATGACGGGGGTGTTCACGGCGAAGGTCACGTGATGGCGCCACATCTCGATGTCCGAGCCGCACACGCCCGCCGCCGCGACCTCCAGTAGCACCTGCCCCGGGCCCGGGGCGGGCTCGGGCACATCGCGAAGCTCTACCTCTCCGTCATGCTGGCCGTACTTCACCACGGCTTGCATACGCGATCAGTCCCCTTTGGCTTGTGCCTTGACCTCGGTCACGATATGCCGCAGCAGGTCGAGCAGTTTGTCCGCCGTATCGCCCGGGGCGAACTCCTGGCCATCGATGACCAACGGTGCGCCGATGACCACGAGGGGCGCGCCCATGCCCGGCATGCCGATGGCTTGCTCCACCGAGAGCCCGCCCACGGCCTGGACCGGAATGGTCACCGCCTCCACCACGCCCGGTACATCGTGGACGGGGCTCTTGCCCGTCTCCGCGTTGCGCTCATCGAAGCCCGTGTGGACGATGATGTAGTCGACGCCCAGCTCCTGCATCCGCCGGGCGCAGGCGGGCTTGTCCTCGGCGAGCATGATGTCGCCCATGACCTGGATGCCGTAGTCCTTGGCGGCCCGGCACGCGCCCTGGATGGTGGACCAGTGTGCAACGCCCATAACGACGGTGAAGTCGGCGCCCGCCTTGGCCATCATCTCCGTCTCCAGGTAGCCGGCGTCCATGGTCTTCAGGTCCGCGACGACCTTGTGCTCGGGCCAGCGCTGCTTGAAGGCTTTCACGGCGTGGAGGCCCTCGCCGAGAATGAGGGGGGTGCCCACCTCGAGCCAGTCGACACCCGCCTCCACGGCGATCTCCGCGACGGGCAGTGCGTCCTCCAGAGTCATCAGATCGATCGAGACTTGTACGATGGGTTCCATGGAATGCTCCTTCTGCCTTGGGTCTAAAGGGCCTCGCGCCGAAGCCGGATGTCGCCGACGAAGAACCGCCGGTAGAGGATCTCGACGACCATCATGGCCGTGATCCCCGCCATGAAGGTCAGGGCGAAGTAGATGACGATCTGGTACAAGGTCGCATCGAAGGGATCAGCGCCGGCCAGAATCTGGCCGGTCATCATGCCCGGCAGCTTGACGATCCCGGCGACCATCATGGCACTCACCGTTGGGATCAGGCCGGCATGGACGGCATCGCGCAGGTGCTTACGGCACGCCCGGCGGGGGGGCGCACCCATTGCCAAGTAGGCCTCAATGTCGCCCACATTGTCCCGGATCGCGCCGGTCAGGCGCTCGGCGGAGATGGCCGCGCCGTTGACCGCCTGCCCCAGGATCATCCCGGCCAGGGGGATCAGGTACTGGGGGTCGTACCAGGTCTCGACCCGAATCACTACCTGGGTCAGGTAGGAGACCGATAGCCCCGTCGCGATGAACACGCAGACGCCGATGACCCATAGTGTGCCCCTAACGGGCTTCTTGACCCGCTGGTACGACTCCCACGAGGCGATGGCGATCATCAGCAGCACCAGCGGCAGGACGAGGTACCACTCCTCGAGGTCGAACAGGTAGCGGAGCACCAGACCCATCACCAGGAGCTGCACCGTGCATCGGATGGCGGCGATAGTCAGGTCCTTCTCCTCGCCCAGGCCTCGCCAGAAGCTGATCCCGATGGTGAGGACGATCAGGGCGGCTCCCGCCGTCATGGAGGCCCAGTCTAGCTGGATGTACGAGGCGGCATCCTGCATCTCAGGAGGACTCCCTAAGCTCTCCGTTGAGGAACCTACGGATGGGTGAGCCGCCGTCGCGGTCGAGGAGCTCGTCCATGTCCCCACAATCCTCGATCCGGCCCTGCCGCAGGAAGATCCCGCGGCCGCCCAGGGTCCTGGCGAACTCGGGGGAGTGGGTCACGGCGAGAACGGCGGTGCCGGTCTCGTCGGCGACACGGTCCAGCAGCTCGGCCACGCTCGCCTGGGAGCCAGGATCGAGGGCCGAGGTGGGCTCATCGAGCAGGAGGGCCGTGGGCCTGGCCACCAGTGCCCTTGCCAAGGTCACCCTCTGCTTCTGGCCAACGGAGAGCTCGCGTGGACCGCGATCGATGATGTCGGGGGCCAGGTCGACCTGCTGGAGCAGACCCTCCAAGTCCGGGGTGTCGCCGTCGCCGATGTCGTGGAGCTCGGCGGCCAGCTCCAGATTCTCCCGGACCGACAGACCCAGCAGTGTCGGCTCCTGAGGCACCAGCGCCAGCCGCTGGCGCAGCTCACCGACGGGCAGGTCATCGATGGACTGATCGCCGGTGCGGATGGTACCCTCGGTCGCCTCATCGAGACGCACGATGAGCCGCAGGATGGTGCTCTTGCCCGAGCCCGACGGGCCCAGCAGTGTCAGCCGGTCGCCCTCACAAAGCTCGAATCCGATGTCCTTCAGGATGGGCCGGTCATCATCGGGAAAGTGGAAGCCGACCCCCTGAAGAGACAGACAGCTCATCACACATCACCGGCACGAAGTTCACCCCGATGCGCCGCCACTCCTGCGCAGGTGACCGGCGCGGACCTCGGAACAGGATCGCGAGAGGTGAGTCTCCTTGTTTCTTACTTGGTCTCTGCTGCTTGCCGTTCTCGCCCCCGCGCCGCCGGAGGAGATCGACACATGGGTGCCCCTGGTCGGTGAGCGGGGGACGGTGACGCTGTCCGAGCCGGAGCTACTGGAAGGCGAGGAGCCGCAGGTGGGCGATGTGCGGATCGCCGTGTCGGCGGACACCCCGTACTGGGCCGGCGCCATGGTGCAGGGCGAGTGGGTGGAGGAGCTGGTGGAGGGGGCGGAGCCGGGGGATGGCCTGGTGGTCAGGATGAGGACCACGGGAGCGCCCGGGTCGGTTCGCGTGGGGTCGATGGGCCGCATTGAGGCGAGCGGCGCCCCCGGCGGAGTCAGGGCGGCGAGCCTGACGGGCTCAGCGATGGTCGAGCTGGACACCACCGTACTAGGTGACCAATGGCGACGGGTATTCCTGCCATGCCGCCCCGAGCACGACGTCCCGCGAGGACTGGGAAGCGGCTTGCCCGCGAGGATCGCCGATGCCGAGCTCCACGCGACACAGGGATTCGTGCCGGTCCTCGTCCTCGCAACTCCAGGTGTCGTGCTGGAGCTGGCAGACTGGGAGCTGGACCCGACCGGGATCTTCGATGCCCAGGGCTACGTCGAGCCAGCGGCTTGGGCCACCCCATCGACGGTCGATGCCGACCCGCTCATACGGAAGTGGAGTGAGCTGCCCACCCGGATCGCACTCGGTGAGGCGGGAGCGAGCGACCTGGCGAGGATCAGAGAGGCGGTCGACCGGGCCGACGATGCTGGCCTGGCCATTCGCCGGGCCCTCCGCGAGAAGTGGGCTGCACGCATTCTGGAGGATGGTGGCGATC
>WJIW01000500.1 GCA_014730065.1 Armatimonadia bacterium
CGAAGCCAATCCACCGGCTCCGCGTTCCGGATCACTCCACCCGACTCCCAGAGCTCGGCCGCCATGCGGCGCACTCTCTCGTCACTGCCGGGCCATCCCGACAGTCCCGGCGCGCGCGTAGGCGGGTCGCCGAAGATGGCCACTCCATCCGCAGCCAGGTCGGCGAGCTTCCGCAGGAGCTGGGGCGTCATGGCGGCCGTGCCCGGTAGGACCAGCGCTCGGTAGCTCATGCCACCGGGGAAGACGATCCGGCCATCCTGCACCGTCGCCCTCTCCAGCAGGGCCTCCGTCGAGCATGCATCACCCTTGTAGCCGTCCAGGGGCGGCGGGCCGTATGAGCGGGGAGCGCCTTCTGGCGCCAGGTAGAGGAGATCGACCACGGGCTGCCCCTGCTGAAGCAGGTACTGGCAGCGCGATAGGTACTGGTGATACTCGGCCGACTCGTCCCACCAGGTCTGGGTGCGCTCGTAGTGCAGCCCCCAAGGGCCCATGGTCATCCCCGGCCGGCGGTCGAGCCACGGCTGCATGGCGTAACGGTGGAACACGAAGCGGTTGATCCCCAGGGCGAAGGCCCAGTCACCCATGGCCTTGATGGACCCGGGATGGCCAAGCCAACGCTCCTGGTCGCCCGCGGTGAAGGCCTCGGCCCCCACGATCGGCTTGCCGTAGATGTGAGCCCCCGATGCCATCTCCGGTAGGGTGCCCGCGGCCCCGTAGGCGGGCCAGGACCAGAACTCGGCCATGGGCTCATCGGCCCGGCCGGCATAGGCGATATTGTCCACCGTCGTATTGCCATAGGCCTCGATGCTCAGGCGGAGCCCATGCTCCTCGGCCATCTCGGCCATGTAGCCCGCGTAGTTGTCCAGCAGCAGCTCGGAGATGGTCAGGCGAAGGTCCCAGAGAAACCTCTCGGACCACTCCAGGCTGCCTATGACCCGCCCGGTGTACACAGGCAGGTAGGGGAGGGGATCGTACCCCCGCAGGCTCAGGAACTCCTCACGGAACCGCGGCGTCCAGTTCTGGCTGCCCGTCTCCCAGCTATCGATGTGGGTCGAGACCAGCGTCTGGCCCGCGAGGGGCTCGGAGTCCCGGATCAGCTTGCCCATAAAAGCATCGAAGTGAGCCTCCACCGCCTCCCGGCTGAGTTTGTCGCACTCCAGACCGCGGCCCGATTCGTGGGCGGGCGCGTTGACGGCGCCGGTGGGTGTGTGACCCATCCGCAGGATGACCCAGTCGCCCGGCGGCGCCCGCCAGGTGAGCTCGCCCGCCGGACCGACCTCACCGGTCAGGTCGATGACCTCGGCGGGATCGATGACGCTGCCTGCCGGCGCCTCGGGGTACTCGGCGGGCAGACCCAGGTCCCGGCGGACCACGGCCGACTTACCCTCGATGTCGGGGATGCGGAACTCGCCCACGGCGGGCACGGCGAAGGTGGCTATGTCCCAGTAGGCGTCGGCGACGGTCGGGGGCTGGGGGAGGGTGCCATCGAAGGTTTCGCCGCCGGGGACGGGGGTCTCGCTCCACACCACCCTCTGCATGGCATGGCGGGGCTCGACCCATGGGCCGCCGCTTCCGCACCAGCCGGCATTATTGTGCATGTTGACCTCCAGGCCCAGGCGCTCGGCCTCCCGGACCACATGCTCGAAGAGATCGCGCCACTCCTCGCTGGCGAAGGGGATCGGGCCCAGGGGTGCGCCCTGATCCACCTCCATGATGAGCACCCCACCGATGCCCTCCCGGGCCATCGCCTCCAGGTCTGCCGTGATGCCCTCGCGGGTGATGTTCCCATTGAGCCAGAACCAGTACACCCAGGGGCGGGCCGACTCGGGCGGGTCGGAGAACCCAACCCGCAGGTCGTCTGCGGCCGCCCCGGGAACGGCGGCGAGTAGGATCGACACGATTGCGACGAGGGACAGCGCTGCGGTGCTTCGTTTCATGGAGGAGGCTCCTTCGGGGCCGATAGCGTGGGTTACGTTTCGATGCTCCTCGGCTGGGCGCCTGTCTTCGGAGGCCCATGGCTTCATCTGCGGGAGGATGTAAGGTCTCTCGACTCGGGTGCTCGAACCCCTATCCCTCGGAACGTGGCCGGCGCCAGGGATGATCCGGCCCATGAAGGAGGTGCGCGTCATGGAAGAGGACCGTGCAAGGGGATCCATCGATCGGAGAGCGTTCATAGGTATGGCAGCCGGGGTGGCGGCGGGGGTCGGACTCGCCCGGCGCGCCCGCGCACAGGACCGCCCGCTGGGCGTGGGCTTCATCGGCTGTGGAGGCAGGATGAACGCCCATATCGGCTGCGTCCGCCAGCTCATGGACGAGGGGTTGCCGCTGAGGATGGCCGCGGTGTGCGACGTCTATCGACCCCGCCTGAATGCCGCCGCCGAGACCACCGGCGGCAAGCCGTACGACGACCATGCGGAGCTTCTGGCCGATCCGGACGTGGACTTGGTCGCCATCGCCTCACCCGATCGGCATCACTGCCTCCAGGCCATCGACGCCGTGCGGGCGGGGAAGGACGTCTTCTCCGAGAAGCCCCTGTCCCACTGGGAGCAGTTCGACCGGGTGAAGGAGCTTACGAAGCTGGTGCGGGAGACGGAGGCTGTACTTCAGGTCGGCACCCAGCGCGTCGCCGATTCCATCTGGCGGCAGGCCCGAGAGCTGATCGCCGACGGCGTCATCGGCAAGCCGCTCCATGCCCAGGTCGGCTACTTCCGCCAGGGCGACTGGGGCGAGCGAGGCATGCCCATCCCCGATCCCAACGCCAAGCCCGGTCCCGACCTGGACTGGGAGGCCTTTATCGGCGATGCCCCCATGCGGGAGTTCGACGTGTCACGGTTCTTCCGCTGGCGGATGTACCTGGACTACGCCGGCGGCCCGCCGACGGACCTCTACCCTCATGTGTACACGCCCCTGGCCATCGCCCTCGACCTGGGCATGCCCATGCGCGTCAGCGGGATGGGTGGGAAGCTCTTCTACAACCACGAGCGCGAGGTCCCCGACACCGTGAACATTCTGGCCGACTACCGCGAGGGCGTGACCGTGGCCCTGCTCGGCACGCAGGTCAACGCTCGGCCCGTGGAGACGTGTATCCGCGGCTCCGAGGCGACCATGGTGTTCGCCGGCCCGGGCATCCAGGTCTTCCCCGCCAACGGAGATGCCACGCCTACGATGGAGGTGGCGCGGGAGGCTGGTGGTGACACCATCGACCTCTGGCGGGACTTCATCGACTGCGTGGCCACACGCGAGAAGCCGTGGAGCGACGTATGGACCCAGTACGGCGTGCAGACCGTGGTCAACATGGGGATGCTCTCCATGTTCTCCGGCAAGACCCTCCACTTCGATCCCGATGGGGAGCGCATCGTCGACGCCCCGCCCGCGGGGGTGGCGTAGATGCGAGTCGTTGTCGTCGCGCTGATCGGGCTCTCGCTACTGGGCCCGGTATGGGGGCAAGCCGAGCCCGTGATCGAGGAGACGCCTCAGGGCTGGGAGGTGTCCCGAGGTGGGCAAGCGGTGATCGGGTACATGTCCAGCGACGAGGTGCCGAAGCCGTGGATCGATCCCTTCCTCACCCCCGCCGGTCACAACGTAGTCCTCACGAGCCCCGCGGACCACGTCCATCACCGCGGCCTGATGCTCGCCTGGGGGAATGTGGGCATCGAGGGGGAGCCCGAGGACTATCATCTGGTGTTCTGGGGTGAGGAGGGCGACCCCCACAGTCTCGGCCGGATCGTCCCCGATCCCGAGCGGCCGGCCCGGGTGTCGACCGGTAACGGCAAAGCGACGATCACCGCCGACTACCTGTGGCTCAGAAACAGTGACGACCTTCTCGTCCTCAGGGAGCGCCGCACCATCACCGTGGAGCCGCCCATGGATGGTCGAGCGAATGTGATCACCTGGGTCTCGGAGCAGACGCCGGAGATGGACATCACCATCGGACCCACGCCCGGGTCGCCGGTGAGTTACTACGGCCTGGGGATCCGCAGCGCGCCCGATATGGACCTGGGCAGCTTCGTCAACAGCAATGGCCGGAGAGGTGTGGAGGGATGCCACGGCGACCGGGCCGAGTGGTGCGCCTACCAGGGTCCGTCCGACCCCATCCGTGGCTTCGCCCTCTTCGACCACCCCGACAACCCCCGTTACCCGACTGGCTGGTTCGCCATGAACTCCTTCGGCTACCTCACGGCCAGCCTGCCGGCCTTCGAAGGGTACCCTCTCGGCGAGGGCGAGACCCTGACGCTTCGATACGGTGCCGCGGCTTTCGACGGCACCGCCGATGTGGCCCTGCTGGACTCGCTATATGAGGCGTGGCTGGATGAGAACCCCGCCCAAGCGGACCGCGTGGGCGCCATGACGGCCGAGGCGTGGGGCGTGTTCGTAGATGACGAGCTGGTGTTCTCGCCACTGCTGCCGGCGACGACCATGAAGCCAGCCTACCATCCCCTCGCGACGCCACTCGGCACGGTCGTCACCGATTCGACCCACCCGCAGCCTCATCACCATGGACTGTGGCTCACCTGGGGCAAGGTGCTGGCAGCAGGCGACGCCATCGACTTCTGGTCCGAGGGTGGGCCGCCCGACGCAACGGGCCGGGTCTCCACGGAGAGCCTGTCTCGCACCGATCGGCGGGGCGGCGTCACGTACGAGTCGATCCACCTGTGGGGCCGGGCGAGCAGCGGAGACCCCCTCCTGCGAGAGTCGCGGCGGGTGACGGTCCACACCGGCGTGCCCGAGGCGACCCTGGTGACCTTCCAGACGAGGCAGACGGCCCGCCGCGACCTGGTGCTGAGCGCGGAGAGCAACGAGGCCGTCTCGTACTACGGACTGTGCCTCCAGATGCCGGGCGACATGAGCCATGGCCTGGTGGTCAACTCAAGGGGCTCGCGAGGAGGAGCCGACGTCGTGGGTGAGGGGGCGACGTGGTGTGCGTACTCCACCGACGTGCGGCCCGCGCGCACGGTGGTGCTGATGGACCACCCCAGCAACCCGCGGCATCCGGCGACGTACTTCACGCTACCCACCGGCTTCTTCAGCGTCGGTGTCGTCTCCACCGAGGACTACGCCATGGCCGCCGACGACACGCTCTCCCTCACTTACGGCATCGCCGCCTTCGATGGCGAGTTCGCCGCCGAGAAGGTAGAGAACCTGTACCACCAATGGCTCCAGCTTCAGTGAGCCACCAAGGAGGAGACAGAATGCATGTAGGCGTCTTCCTGTTGATCGAGCCCTTCGCCAGCGTGGAGGTGCAGCTCGAGCGCGCCAAGGCGATGGGCTTCGACTATGCGGACATCACCGACACGAACGCCGGCGGGAGCATGCTCGGCTCAGCGGGGTTCAGCCCCACCGTCAGTCTCGATGAGAACCCCTTCGAGGTGAAGCGGCTGTTCGAGCGGCACGGCGTCACGCCCTCGACGGTCTGCGCCCACGCCACGCTCCTGGAGCCCAGCAACCCCGGCCTGTTCGGCACGGCGGAGATCATGAAGGCGATCAAGTTCGCGGCGGCCATCGGCATCAAGGACGTGATCACCACGGAGACCGACCCTCGCTCGGAGTGGGCCCACAACCTGACCTACGATCAGAGCGTGTTCGTCGTCGCCGAGAAGCTCCACACGCCCGTGCGAATGGCGGCCGACTATGGTGTCCGCCTTCTTCTTGAGCCCCATGGCCCCATCACCGACTCCA
>WJIW01000501.1 GCA_014730065.1 Armatimonadia bacterium
CCTGCCCGTGTGGCTGGATCCCGGCGAGGCGCCATGGCCCGGCCTGGAGAGCTGGACCGTCGACTTCGGGGGCCGCGGGCATGGCGGAGATGACTAGTGGAGGCGGGGCGGGCGCCGGCCCACCGGCGAGGGCATCCTAATCCACAATCCGCTTCGGGGCACCCACCCCGCCTTGGAAGACGGGACGGGGCATGGTCTCCTCCGCGAGCCACAAGGCCGTGGCCACGGCATCGGCGAGGCGGGGGTAGACCTCCTCGTGGTCGGGATCCCACTCCTGAAGCTGGCGGACGGTCTCGTCCCACTCGCCTTCGTTGTCCAGGCTCCAGCGTTTGAAGGCGTCCAGTGCCTCCTCGCTGGTGAAGGTCATCGGCCGGGGCGGCCGTACCATGAGGCCGCCCGGAAGTACGATGGGCTCGGGCGCGCCTGCCTCATCATCGTCGACCTCCGGGTCGTCGTCCCCATCGCCGGCCGCTTCGGAATCCTCGCCGGGCGCATCGTCGACCTCGTTGTGGCGCATCACAACCACGCCGGCCACCACCCGGCCTGGCATCAGGAACACCGCCACCTGCATGGGCCCCGACGGCCCCGCCAGGTCGATCACATAGACGGCGCCAGCCAGGTCGTCACGCATGGTGCCCCTAACGTCGGCCTTGGCGACCACGAAGAAGGGCTGGCGCTCGTAGCGGGTCAGCGTTCGGTCCAGGGCGCGCTCCACCCGCTGGATCTCGCGGTCGGTGAGGACTCGGCTGGTGGGCCGAACCCGGCTAACGTCGACCAGGAGGTCCGGGTACGTGACCATCTCGACCGGCCACTCGGCGGCGCGCACGTCCTCCAGCTCCTCGGGTGTGGGGAAGTCCTCGTCATCGGATGGGTGGCTATCGACACGCAGCTCGTCCACGTTGACGACGCCATCGCCGTCGGAGTCGCGCCAGTCGATTCGCTGGAGCGATGCGCGCTCGGCGCCGGCCTTGAGAACGTCCTTGCCGTAATCGTTGAGGCCGCCGCCGTCCTGGCCAGTGTGGCAGAGGGTGCAGTCCAACACCAAGCTGCCACGGTGGTAGGGATAGAGGACCTTGGCGGCCTGCATCAGGTCCTCATCGGCGAGGCAGAGGCCGGCCAGGCCGAGAAGCGTGATGAGGATGGTCGTTCGGCGGATCAGTGAGGTCATGTCCGGGTGTTCCCCCTCCGGTGGCGCGAGCCTCCCGACGCGATGGCGTCGATCCCTCGGCGGCGAAGGAGATCGGCCCATCCCGGGAGGACTCCCCTCCTCGGTGGGCCCGCCGACCGAACAGGAGGCACGGCACCGATGCTCACAACTCTAGCACTCCTCGCCATGTCGGTACACGGGCAGCCCGAGCCGCCCATCGCCCTTCATCCGGACAATCCTCACGTCTTCTTGTTCCGGGGACAGCCGACCGTCCTCATCACCGGCACGGAGCACTACGGAGCCGTTCTGAACCTGGACTTCGACCACGGCCCCTACCTCGCCGAGCTGGAGCGGTGCGGTCTCAACCTGACCCGGACGTTCAGCGGGGCGTACGTCGAGCCCCAGGGCGCCTTCGGAATCGCACGGAACACCTTGGCCCCCGAGCCCGGCCGGCTCATCTGCCCGTGGGCGCGGAGCGACGAGGACGGCTATGCCGGCGGGGGCGCGAAGTTCGACCTGGAGACCTGGGACGACGCCTACTTCGACCGCCTGCGGGCCTTCGTGGCCCTCGCCTCGGAGCACGGCGTCGTGGTGGAGTACGTGTTCTTCTGCCCGTTCTATGGCGAGGAGCAGTGGGCCCTGAGCCCCATGAACGCCGGGAACAACATCCAGGGCATCGGCGACGTGGACCGGAAGACGGTCTACGACCTGAGCCACCCGGACCTGCAAGCGGTCCAGGAGGCGCTGGTTCGCAAGGTGGTGCGGGAGCTGGCCGGGTTCGACAACCTCTACTACGAGATCTGCAATGAGCCCTACTTCGGCGGCGTGAGCCTGGAGTGGCAGCACCGCATCGCCGATGTGATCGCCGAGGAGGAGGGTCGGATCGGCGTCCGGCACCTGATCGCCCAGAACATCGCCAACGGCGCCCAGGTGGTCACAGACCCCCACCCCGAGGTCTCCGTCCTGAACTTCCACTACGCCACGCCGCCCACGGCCGTGGACCAGAACTACGATCTGGGCCTGGCCATCGTCGATGACGAGACGGGCTTCGATGGCCAGGAAGACTCCACGTACCGCAGCCAGGCGTGGCTCTTCATGCTGGCCGGCGGCAGCGGCTTCGACCACCTCGACTACAGCTTCAGCCCCGACCACGAGGACGGTACCTTCGAATACCCCGAAGGCCAGCCCGGCGGCGGCAGCCGCACCCTCCGTGAGCAGCTCGGGTTCCTGCGCACCGTGCTGGAGGAGCTGGATCTGGTATCGCTGAAGCCGGACCGAGACGCGCTGCGCGATCTCCCCGAGGGGGTTCAGGGAAGGGCGCTATCCGCGCCGGGTCGGCAGAATCTGGCGTACCTCACCGGATCGGGGCCCGTGGACCTGGTGCTGTCGATTCCCGAGGGTGACTACCGCCTGGAGTGGCTGGACCCCGAGACCTGCGGGGTCATCGGCGAGGCCACCGATGTGCGGAGCGACGGCTCAGTGTCTCTGCACACCCCGGCCTTCGAGCCGGACATCGCGTTCCGCCTCGTGGCGCGCTAGCCCGCGTCGGCGTCGTCGCTCGCTGGCGTATAGGGCGGCGCCCCTCGCGTGAGTGGCTCGTCGCTCACCGGCTTGACGTCGTCGGGCACCGTCTTCGTCTCGGTATCGGCCGACGTCTCCGGCGGCGCCTCCGCCTTGGATCCTCGGCCCAGGAGGGAGCAGGTAAGGTAGCCACCATCCACCGTGGTGCGGACGATGAGGGGCCCGCCGGAATCGTTCTGGAACCGGAAGTCGGCGGCGCCGTAGCTGATCGTCGCGTCCCGGCCCCAGGGCACGTAGTGAACGGGCATGGAGTGC
>WJIW01000502.1 GCA_014730065.1 Armatimonadia bacterium
CCCAGAGCCCTTCTACGGCGAGGCGCGCCTTACCTTGTGACCCAGACCTGCCTGGACCCCGCTGGCGGTGACGGGTAACATCCCTCGGTGCGCCGCATCGGGATCACGACCGCTTTGGGGGCCCCATGGCACTGACGCTATCGCTCCGAGCCATGTCCGTGGCCGAGATGTCGGTGGCCGCCGGGGATCTCCGGGAGTCGTTGGAAGCGCGGCTGTCGCGGCTGGACGGTAGGGGAGCCGTCGCGGCCCGGTCGCTGAGGACGGGCGAGGCGCTACTCATCGAGCCCGATGCCGAGATGCCGTCTGCGAGCCTCATCAAGATGCCCATCGCCATGGCTCTTCAGGAGGACGTTGCCGGTGGCCGGGTCTCCAGGGATGAGGTGCTCGGCTGTGAAGGCCACACCGCCGACCATCTCGCCTACGAGATGATCCGAACCAGCGACAACGAGGCCACCAACCTGCTGACCCAGCGCATTGGCATGGACCGG
The DNA here is from genome assembly GCA_014730065.1 of Armatimonadia bacterium. Lineage (GTDB taxonomy): Bacteria > Armatimonadota > Zipacnadia > UBA1398 > UBA1398 > UBA1398. The sequence goes on from WJIW01000502.1 coordinate 489, forward strand.
ATCAACCGTTTCATGGAGTCCAAGGGGCTGCGCGGCACTCGGATGCGGCGACTCATGCTGGACTGGGAGGCCCGGCAGCGTGGCGACGAGAACGTGACCACGGCCCGCGACATGCTCTCGGTGCTCGGCGACGTGGCACGGGGCGGGGATCTGCATCCCCTACGCAGGGCCATGCTGGACCAGCACTACCGAACGCGGATCCCGGCGGTGGTCCCGGGGGAATGCGTGATCGCCAACAAGACGGGCGAGCTGGACGATGTGGTGCATGATGCGGCCATCCTCTACACGCCTTTCGGAACCGTGCTAGCGGTCATCATGCTCTCCGAGCTTACGTCGGTGGCCGACGGCGAGGAGACCTGCCGCGTCGTGGCCAGTGAGGTATGCGCCCACTTCGCCCGAGGCGCGCTGCACTTGAGCGGGGACCTGGGCCCCGTGCTTGTGGACGGCGGCGGCCCTCGCGAAACGCCGTGCACCATCTGGGTGGGCCCAAGCGTCCAACAACCTGTAACCTGCAGGGTCCGGGTGCCGGGGGTATCGCTCACGGCATCGGTGGACCTGAGGTCCGGCGACCGGCTCGCCCTAAGCGGGCGGTAGGTCCGGGCCCTGAGGAGGATTCCGTACTGTGAACAACGCACGCTCCACGCTCACTGGTGTGCTGCTAGTGTTGCTGACGGCTCTGCCCGCGGCGGCCGAGACCATCGCCGAGGTACGCATCGAGGGGCTCGTCCACGTGAACCGAGCGGCGGTGGAGGCCACGATCACCAGCGAGGCGGGCGACGACTTCGACTTCGAGCGAGTCGAGGAGGATTTCTACCTGGTCATCGAGATGGGGTTCTTCAACGCCGAGGACTCCAAGTGCGATCTCCACCGCGTGGAGGACGGTATCGAGGTTATCTACAACCTGGTGGAAAACCCGGTCATCTCGTCGGTGGAAGTGCGTGGAGTGAATGTGCCCGCGGTGGACGCCCAGAGGGTGCAGGAGGCCGCCAAGAAGCGCTACGAGGTGGGCAAGGTCTTCAACCACTACACCGCTGATCTTCTGCAGCGGGACATCGACATCATCTACACCGAAGCGGGCTACTTGGCCAACCTGGCGCCGGTGCGCATCGGCGACGATGGCTCGGTCCTCGTCATCATCAACGAGGTGGCCATCGACCGGGTGGAGCTGACCATCGCGCCCGAGAATGGGTACGTCGATAGGGACGCGTTGCTGAGCTGGATCAACATCAAGCCCCGGCAGCCCTACAGCCCGGTCAAGGTGGATGAGCGAGCCATCGCGACCCTTCGGCTGGGGTTCTTCGCCCAGTTCAACGTCCACGAAGGCGTCCAGCCCGATGATCCCAACGTGCGCGACGTGATCATGATGGGGCTGCTGGAGGAGCGGCCGGTTCCCAGCGCCGAGGGGACCGCCTTCGTCGATCCCGCGGGGGTGCTGGAGGATCTCCAGGTCTACCGCATGGGCCATCTGCCCGCCAGCCGAGTGCTCAGTCCCCAGCCCACGCCCAGCACCCTGGCGTCACTTAAGGCGGCCACGGAGAACGCTCCCGAGGACGGCGACGCCGCCGCGCGCTACGCCATCGCCCTGGCCCGGGCCGAGCGCATCGACGCCGCCGTTGCCGCTGCCCAGAAAGCCGTGACGCTCCTGGAGGGCCTTACCGACGAGCCCGCTCGGGCCGTGCTCATGGCGCGTGCGGCACTCATCGCGGGCGATGCCAACCGGGCCTTCGCCCTGACCTCGAGCCTGGAGGAGGAGGGCAAGCTGCCACCCGACGGCTACCCCGCCCTGCTGCAATCGGCCACCTACCTGCTGGCAGACAAGGCCGTCACCGACGAGGGCGCCGTCCGGCTCCCGGGCGATACCTTGGCATGGGCCGTGAAGGTCCTGATGTTCTCCAGCAACAGAGACTCGGTCTTCGCCACCCCCGAGGGAACGGCGTACAGCTCGGCCCTGCGCGCAACCTGGGACCGCTTCCAGGCCATGGGTGACAACGAGCTGGCGGAGAACCACGAGGCGTACGAGCGGGCCATCGGCATGTTCGCCCTGCTACGCTCCACCGAGCGGCCTTTCGACCCGGTGCTGATCGTGCCCGAGTGTCGCTCTCTGCTGGACTCGCCGATCCAGCCCGTTCTGGATGATCCGCGGCTACTGAGCGCTCTCAAGGCCCGGGCCGAGGCTGACCCCGAAGCACGGTACGCGTGGGCTTCGTGCGTCGTGCTGCGGGAGCTGGCATTGCTGCTCAACGGCGACCCGTCGGTCGTGGAGATGGATGTTGATACGCGCCGCACCCAGCTCGGTGAGGCCCAAGCCGCGCTTCAGGAGCTGGTCAACTTCGACCCCGAGCGCTTCCGCCGGGCGGAGGTCATGCGAGCCCTAGCGTACATCGTCCAGGGGCAGGACACCCAGGCCCAGGATACCTTGGCGGCTCTACTCACGGGGCCCGATGGGGCCATGGCCGCTCAGCTCTATCTGCTGGCCGCCACTCTCAACCCGGGCATGGCCGGCAAGACCGATGAGGAGATCGCCCAGGCGTGCCTCAATGCCGCCGACTCGCTGAGCACGGTCATCACCGCAGGGGAAGCCCACCCCCACGCGCGGTATGCCCGCTACACACTGCTGGGCGCGGCGGCGCGCTTCGATCAGGCGGTTCAAGAGGCGAACGCGGTGATCAACGGCGGAGTCGAGGATCCGCGGGCGTGGGCGAGCATCGGCTTCTTCGAGGCCAAGCGGGGCAACGTCGACCCCGCGGTGACAGCCCTGAAGAAGGCCGTGGAGCTGGACCCGTCCGATGCCTATGCGGCCTACACCCTCGGCCTGGTGCAGTGGATCCAGACCGGTGAGGCCGTGTCGATCCTGCCGCAGCTCCAGCGGATGAACGACTACACGCCCGTGGATTTGGCTTCCCAGGAGCTGGCGTTTTGAGGTCGGCCAAAGCGGGCGCCGATCTACGGGTGCCTTAGAGCCTCCCGCGGGCTTTGTACAGGTTCCACGCCGCCGTCTCGTACGTCCAGCGCCGGAGCATGTAGGCCCGGTCCATGGCCGTATGGGGCGGCGTGCGGGAGTACTGGCGGCTCTCGGCGGGGACGGAGATAACCGGGACGCCGCTGGCCTCGAAGACCGCCGCCGCCCGCTTGGTGTGCATGGGCGAGGTCACCAAGATCACCCGGCTCCAGCCGCGCTCCAGCTTCAGCGCCCGGACCCGCTCCGCCTCGTCCCAAGTCGTCTCGACAGGCCCCACGACCTCGAAGGACGCCCCGGGAGCGAGTGCCGACCTGAGCCACTCGGCGTCGGCGGCAACATCGGCATACCCCTCGGGCAGACGGGTGCGCACGATGGTGTCCGCATAGCCCTCTTCCGCCAAGCGAAGCGCGGTGAGGAGCCGCTCCGTTGCGGGGTGATCGAGCTGCCCCTCATTCGTCGCGCCCCCCGATAGGCAGACGATGGCGTCGGCGGGCTCCAGGGGATCCTCCCTGACGAGGGACTCGGCGGGCCCATACATCATGGACGTGTAGATGGCCAAGACGTAGAACAGAGCCAGCAGTCCCGCGGCGCCCCACAGGATCCCACGGAATCGCGTCAGGTGGACCAGTCCGCCCACGATCGCGCACAGGATCACGTACGGCAACGCTCCTTGGAGCGCGTTCTGCATCATGAAAGCAACGGCGAAGTAGAGCACCGCTCCGATCCCTGCTCCCGCACCGAAGTGACCGATCAACACCGGCTGACCTCGGTCGTCACGCCGGCTCTTACTCACCCGGCCCATGATCAGGCTCCCCTTCCGGGGCATCAGATCGTCGCCGAAGGACGGCCGCATGGCTGAAACGGATCCGCGGCTCCTCGAGGAGCTCCAGACCGAGGTCCGCGGCCATCCGGAGCTGCTGATCGAAGTGGCTGCGAGGCCAGTGGATTACGGGCTCGGCGAGGAGCATTCGGGCCGAGGGCTTCAGCGCCCCCGCGAGCTCGCGCAGCAAGCCCTCTTGATCGAGCACCTCATGCACCACGTAGAAGGCTAGAACGAAGTCCACCCTCTCATCGAGGCCCAGACCAGGCGCTTCGGCCCGGCGGGTGTCCACTCGCCCATCGAGATCCGCCTTGTCGGCCCGGGCCCGCACCACGTCCAGCATCCGCTCCTGCATGTCCAGGGCGATGACCTTCCCCTCGGGCCCGATCAGTTTGGCCATGCCCAAGCTGAACAGGCCGTGGCCGCAGCCGACGTCGAGTACCGTCATGCCGGCCGCCACCCACTCCCCGAGCATCTTCGGTGGATGAATCCAGCGACGGATGGGGTTATCGATCACGTATCCCAGCCACCAGGGGCACACGTGGTGGTGTCCGCGCATGGGCATTCGCCTCCAGCGCCACATTCTACACGAGGTATGGGGGGCGGATTCGCGCAGGTGTCGCCGATCGAAGGTGGAAGGCCGACAGGGTTTGGGATATGCTAACCGCGACAACCCATGCCAAGCCAATCCAAGCAGCGACACCAGGAGGATGAGATGAGCACCGACACCACTCGGCTGAGTCAGATCGCCGACCGACTGCGCGCCCACAGCCTGCGAAGCACGGCGATCGCGGGATCCGGCCACCCCACCACATGCATGTCCGCGGCGGACGTGCTGGCCGCACTGTTCTTCGAGGTCATGCACTTCGACCCCAAGGCCCCGCGGGACCCGATGAACGACCGCTTCGTGCTGTCCAAGGGGCACGCCGCACCCATCCTGTACGCTCTATGGGCCGAGGCCGGCGCCTTCCCCATCGAGGACCTGGATCGACTGCGGGAGATCGACTCGGATCTGGAGGGCCATCCCACGCCGCGGCTCGACTTCGCCGACGTGGCTACGGGATCGCTGGGCCAGGGGCTCTCGGCGGGCGCGGGCATCGCGCTGAACGCCAAGCACCTGGACAAGATCGGCACCCGCACGTACGTGCTGCTCGGTGACGGCGAGTGTGCCGAGGGCGCCGTATGGGAGGCTGCGGCCTTCGCCAGCCACTACGAGCTGGACAACCTGTGCGCCATCGTGGACGTCAATCGTCTCGGCCAGAGCGAGGCGACCATGTACGGCCATGACATGGACGTGTATAAGGACCGCTTCGCCGCCTTCGGCTGGAATACCATCGTCATCGACGGCCACGACATGGACGCGATCGTGGACGCCTTCGCCAAGGCGGAGCAGACGACGGGCAAGCCCACGGCCATCCTCGCCAAGACCCTCAAGGGCAAGGGCGTGGACTTCGTCGAGGACACCAACGGCTGGCATGGCAAGGCCGTCCCCAACGAGGACCTGGAGAAGGCCCTGGCCCAGCTCAAGATCGTCGATGATGTGGATACCTCGGTGAAGCCCAAGCGCGAGGGCTCGCCGGCCGTCCCGCGGGAGTGCGACGACAAGATGGGCCCGCCCTCCTACGAGAAGGGCGAGAAGCTGGCGACGCGAGCGGCCTACGGCAAGGCGCTGGCGCGGCTCGGCGGCGTGGATCCTCGGGTCGTGGCCCTCGATGGCGATACCAAGAACTCGACCCACTCCCAGGACTTCCTGAAGGCGTATCCCGACCGGTTCTTCGAGTGCTACATCGCCGAGCAGAACCTGGTGGGCGTGAGCGTCGGGCTCGGGACCCAGGGCAAGATCCCCTTCGCCTCCAGCTTCGCCGCCTTCTTCACCCGGGCGTACGATCAGATCCGCATGTCCGCGGTGAGCTTCGCGAACCTGAAGATCGCCGGCTCCCATGCGGGCATCTCCATCGGCGAGGACGGCCCGAGCCAGATGGCGCTGGAGGACTTGGCCGCCTTCCGGGCCATCCCCAACGCCACCGTGCTCTACCCCTCCGACGCCGTCTCCGCCGAGTGGGCGGTCAAGCTGGCGGCCGAGAATGACGGCATCTTCTTCATCCGCACCTCCCGGCCCAGCACTCCGGTCATCTACGACAACGACGAGCCCTTCGCCGTCGGCCAGTGCAAGGTGGTCCGCCAGAGCCCCGAGGATCAGGTCACCCTGGTAGGCGCGGGTGTGACCCTATTCGAGGCTTTGGATGCCGCCGATAAGCTGGCCGAAGAGGGCATCAAGGCCCGGGTCATCGATGTGTTCTCAGTGAAGCCACTCGACCAGCAAGCCATCCGGGCCGCCGCGGCGGACACGGGCGGCAAGGTGGTCGTCGTGGAGGATCACTACCCCGAGGGCGGCATCGGCGAGGCCGTGGCCACGGCGCTGACGGGCACCGGCGCCACCGTGCGGCGCCTGGCGGTCAGCGATGTTCCTCGCTCGGGTACCAAGGAGGGCTTGATGGCCCTGTTCGGCATCGACGCCGAGGCCGTGGTCAAGGCGGTCAAGGAGATACTGTAGGCCCGTAGTACCCCGCCAGAGCCCGTGTCGCTCCGCCTGTCGGAAGGCTCGGGCTCTGGCGGATTGCGTCCCAGCCGCGCGCAGCGGCAAGGGCCCTTCACCCCACCTCCACCACCACGTCCTCGCCCGCGGGGACTTCCACGGTCAGATTCCCCGCGGCGTCGGTGAGCATCTCGCCGTCGGCGTCCTCGATGGCCACCGGCAGCTCGCGTGCGCGGGGCAGGTGGTGGAAGGTCAGCATCGTCGGCGTGCCCGCCGTCACCCGAACCCTCCGGCTCGCGGCGTCCCACGCCTCCACCGTCACATCGGCGGGCAGGTCCCCCACCTGAACGCTCAATGGCACCGTCCGCATCCTGTCCGTCTCGGCCACGGTGCGGCGGATGCCCCGCCCCCCTACGGTGGTGGTGCCGGGCATCCAGATCCGGGGGCTGTCCAGCTCGATACGGCCCGGTGCCGGCGCCTCGATGACCACCTCGGCGTTCTCCAGCCTCACGTCGGACACGCCCCATTCCGAGCGGAGCTGGGTGATTACGAAGTCGTGGGTCATGGTGCCCCACTTGCCGCCATGGCGCGTGGTCCGGACCTCGGGCGCCAGGATGTACCCGTGGCTTCCGTCCGGGTCCTCGAAGGCGGTGTACCAATCCCCGCCGGATACATGGGAGTCGAGGTATGAGCCGCCTTTCCACAGCAGCGGCACTCCCGGCTCCGCGAACCCCGTAACCACGAGCGCGATGGCGTCATGGCCACCGGAGAAGCTCAGCCGGGCCCAGCCATCTTCGGCCCGAACCATGGTGGGAAGCGTGCCGACCAGCTCGCCCTGGGCGACCTCCACCTCGGGCCCGAACAGCTCGCCTCGAATGGCCTCCAGGCTCACGTCATCGATCACCTCAGCCGCCTCCGACGGCCCCAGCCCCCAGCGGCAGGCCTCGTAGTACGGTGTCCGCCAGTCGGAGTGGTCGCTGCCGTATGGAACCATGATCAAGTCCAGCTCCAGCCGGCTGCCGGCCTCCACGGTCTGGCCCTCCATCAGAGGCGTCAGGCACATCTCGGTGCGGTTGTCGGCGTGGCCGATGAGTGAGAACCCGACCCGCTGAAATGGCTCGCCATTGAGGGTGCCTCCGAGCCGCCGCACGATGACGCTGTCGTTGCCATCCACATGAGGGTAGGCGCAGGCGAAGCCGTTGACGGCTCGCACCTCCTCGCCCAGCACCGACCACTCGCCGCTCTGCTCGATGGGCGCCGTTTGCACCTCGCCATCGGGGGCCATCCACGCGGCTGTGTTCCAGTGGACCCGGCGGATGTACGTGCCCTTGTTCACCAACCGGAGGTTGGTTCGGGGATCGCCCTCGATGGTCACATCCTCCAGGAAGTCGTAGGTGAGTCGCACGAAGGTCCGGGTCTCGTCATCCTGGGGCATCTCGACCGCTTCCATGGTCATCCGGACCTTGTCGTCGCTACTTCGGTAGTACTGGCGCCACCAGGCCAGGAGCGGGCCCGCGGACATGATGGTGCTGCCCTCGTACTTGGGGTAGCGCCACTCGCGGCCATCGAAGTAGTGCAGCCACCCTTGGAGGGCCACATGCTCATGCTGAGGCTGGCCCATCCAGGTCTCTCCCGTCAGGGGCCGGTAGTCGGCGATGCCGTAGGTGCGGGCCTGGCCTTCCACGTCCATGAAGAGCGCTGGCAAGGTAAAGCATGTCGTCTCGGTAGTACCCGCGCTGAGGTGGTAGTAGATGCAGAAGAACCGGATCGACGAGAGCTGCCGCAGTCGGCGGCGTCCCCAGCCCTCGTACAGGTGCACGGAGTCCAGCGCGACCGTCTCGCCGGCGCCCAGCTCCAGGGGGAAGTACGACTCGGAGAAGTGCACATCCACCGGCTCCTCCATCTCGCCCCCGAAGTTCTTCGAGGTCTGGACTTGCGTGGGTAGTGGGAAGCCCAGAGGATCCGTCAAGATCGCCGACTCGATCACCGCCGCCGGACTGTCGTGGCGGACCATCACCCGGCGCGGCAGCCCGTCATTGACCACCTCGATGCCCGCGGCGAGCCGCATGCCAGGGTTGTCGTAGAACCCCTCGAAACCGAAGGTCTGGAGCCCCGGTGCTTGGTGGATGGTGGTCAGCCCCGAGACGGGAGCATAGTCGCCGTAGACCGCGCCCTCAAGCTGGTAGGCGCTGCGCGGCAAGGGGTTGGCCTCGGCCTCCAGGATCTCCCCCGCCTCCTGGGCATCGGCCGCCGGCAGTAGGGCCACGAACACGCTCAGCTCCGTGCCGGCAGAGACCTCTCCCGGCTCGATCCGGGCCACCAAGCTCCCGGCCTCCACCGAGAGCTGGGGCGCGCCCTCGGCCGCGGGCCCCGTGGACGCGGCGATCCACTGCTCGCCCACATGGAGGATCATCCCGCCGGGGCTAGGCACGGCGTCGACGGGCACATCCTCGCTGAAGGGCAGGCGCAGCACGAGGGTGCTGACGATGGCGTCCTCCTCGGGCCGCAGGAAGGCCTGAAGGCTCAGCCGATGGGGCAGACAGTGGAGCACCAGCTCGGCGGGGACCCCCTCGTCGGCGCCGTCGGCGGCCACATCGAACTCCAGGAAGTGGGCGTCATAGTAGTGGTAGCCGGCGCGCCAGGTGTTGTGCCGCGCGGCCTGGGGAGCGTTGCGCGAGAACCGGTCGATGCCATCGACCCGGGCCATGATGTCCGCCATGCCATCGATCATGGGCACCCTCGCCGCTCCGATCTCCAGGGCCCTGAGGCTGGGGTGGATCCGGTCGACCACGGCGCGGTAGGTGGCGGACCCACACACCACCGCCTCGCGTTCGTCGGTGAGGTAGTAGACGTCCACGTAGTCGGGCGCGGCATTGAGCCCGATGGCTGGCGCGTTGTCGTGGTCTGCGGGCGCCATGAGGGCGAAGGTTGTGAGAAGCCCGGCGGTCAGCATGGGATCAGCTCCTTGTGGTACAGAGGCTTCCGCGCGGGGGGAGGGAAGTCCTCACTCGTAAGGCTTCCCGCCGCGGGGGCGCTGCTCCCGCGCGGGTACCCGGGCGGGGAGAGATCACTGGTGGCGAAGGGGGTGACGCGGATACCTGAATCCAGCGCGTGGCGACAGACAAAGGCAGCCCTGCTCATGGTGGGTGCGGTCATCGTGCTTCGTGGCCTGTGGCGGGGCGTGGCGGTAGGGCGGGCGATTCCGCTTACCTCCTCAGTCGCCCCGTGGGCGCTCGCCTTCCTGGGGTCGGATGGCGGCCTCGTCCTGATGCTCGCTCTCGCTGCAGCCGGGGCTGCCGGGCTCTGGGCCCTGCCGCTCCTTCGTCGCACATCCTCCGAGGCACAGGCAGCGCAGCCCGTGCCTGGGTCGCGCCGGCGAGTCTCCAGTGCGCTGATCGGTCTCGTGTGGGTTGTGGCGTTGGCCTTCGCCCTCGGCAACCTGACGAATCAGGCGCGCAGGCACGTGGTCGCCCCC
>WJIW01000503.1 GCA_014730065.1 Armatimonadia bacterium
CCATAGGACTGTTCAAACACGAGGCTGGCGGAGAGAGAAAGGGGCTTGTTCTTCGCATAGCGGGCGCTCAGGAAGCCTGACAGGATCATCACGCCCTTGGAGTGGATCGGTCCTCCCAGATCGACCTCACGCTCAATATCGACCACCTCCCCCTTGCCCATGCTGACCCGGGCAGTGATACGGGTGGGGCGGCCGAACATGAAGTTACCCAATGAGATCACCGACAGGCCATTGATTTGGCCCTCTACCTGCCCCTCGGTGTCGATGAGGACGGTGTCGCGGAGGATCGCCTCCTGCATCCGCTCGCGCAGCCGATCGGCGCGGTGGGTTTGGGCATCAATGGCCTTCTGGACGCTGTCGGCGGTCACGACGTCCTGGCCTGCCTTCTCGGCCCAGTGGCTCGACTCACGCAGCAGGTCGGTGACGCCGCGCATACGGATGGACAGCTTCTCTGCATCGCCGACCATGCGAGCGCTCCGCTCAATGACGCGCGCCACGGCGCCGGCGTCGAACGGCCGCAGATCGTGACGTTCGACCAGGGTGCCGATGAGGCGACCGTAGAGCTGGTGGTTCTCACCGTCACGGTCCATGTCGGTCTCGAAATCAGCCTCGACCTTGAAGAGGTCGGCGAACTCGGGGTCGAGCTGCCAGAGAAGGTAGTAGAGCATGCGATCACCGAACAGGGCGACCTTTATGTCGAGCGGGATCGGCTCCGGCTCGAGCGTAATGGTGCTGATCAGGCTGAGGGCCTGGCCTAGGGATTCGATGCGCACCTCCGCGCTGTTCAACGCCCTCTTCAGGCCCTCCCATGCATAGGGCTGCGTCAACACCTTGCGCGCGTCCAACAGCAGATAGCCGCCGTTGGCGCGATGGATGGCGCCTGGCTTGATGAGGTTGAAGTCGGTGAACAGCGCGCCCATCTGGGCCCGGTGTTCGACACGGCCCACCAGGTTCTGGTAGGTGGGATTCTCCTCGTAGATGACGGGCGCCCCCTCGGAATCGCTGTGGTCAACCAGGACATTGACGCGTTAGCGGCGCAGCAGGGCCTCATCACGGTCAGCGCCCTGTCGCCCGGCCATCATCTGCCGCAGACTCTCGGCTTGCGGATTCTGTTCGCCGTGCTCCAGGAAGTGCTCGGCGTTCTGGACCACATCCTGCTCGACGGCGTCCAGGTGTTGAAGGATCGGGTCGAACTCTGCGTACGTACCGCGGAGTTCGTCGAAGAGCCCGCCGATGGCGAGCTGGGCCATCTCATGATTGAGCTCCTTGAGCTGATCCTGCATCTCACGCTGCCAGCGTGGGACCTGGCGAAGGATCTCCTGCATGTCGTCTTGGATCTCCTGCACATTGCTTCGCAGACGCTCCTGATCCTCCTCCGGCATATCCTCCAGCTCTTCGGGGGAGAGCACCTCGCCATCCTTGACAGGGGCGACGGCCAGGCCGGCGGGCGTGCGGATCAGGGCCACTTGTTGTCTCTCAGCCCGCTGTCGAAGCTCCTCGAATGCCTCCGATTGTTTCTCCTGGAACTCCTGGGTGATCGACTGTCGGCGAGTCTGGTATTCGTCGCTCTCGAAGGCGGCGGACAGGGACGTCCGGAGCTCACTCAGAAGCTCCTCAATGTCACGGCGGAACTCGACACCCATTCCAGCCGGCAAGTGGATGGCGCGCGGCTCGTGCGTCTCTTCGAAGTTGTTCACGTAGCACCAGTCGACAGGCACCTGTTCCTCGCCCGCACGACGTCGGAAGAAGCGGTCGATGACGGAGCGCTTCCCAGTGCCGGGAGGGCCCAGAGCGAAGATGTTGTATCCTTCCTCCTGGATCTCCATGCCGAACTGGAGCGCCTCGACGGCCCGAGGCTGACCAATCACACTCTGCACTGTCTCAAGCTCATCGGTCGTCGTGAAGCTGAACTGGCCAGGGTCGCACCGACGGTACAGGTCGGAAGCGGCCAACTTGTGTATATCTGTCATGCTATCCTTTCTCCTATCCGCCCAGGCTGTCAAGCGTCTTGGCTGCATCCCGGGCATGGCCTGTCCTCGTTCAGAGGCGAAGGCTCGCCGCTATGTTATGATCCAGGCTCGGACTGACGAAGTGGTCCACTTGGCCCCTGGGTGGGCATGGTCGGATGTGTCGAATCCCGATGGCGGGGACAGACCGGTTCATTCCCGCTCCACCTCCGCGACGCGCTCCTTGACCGCGAGGACGCTGTCGGGGCTCAAAGACAGCGAATCGATCCCCTTCCGGACGAGAAAGGCAGCGAATTCCGGGTAGTTGCTTGGCGCCTCGCCACAGATGCCGACGTAGGACCCGGTGTCGTGGGCTGTGTCGATCAACTGGCCCACGAAGCGCTTGACGGCATCGTTCCGTTCGTCGAAGAGGTAGGCGAGTGCCTCGGAATCGCGGTCGACGCCCAGGACGAGCTGCGTCAGGTCGTTGGTGCCGATGGAGAAGCCATCGAAGCGCTCGGCGAAATGATCGGCCAGGATCACGTTCGCGGGGATCTCGGCCATTGCGTAGACCTCCAGTCCGTTCTTTCCCCGTTCCAGCCCGAACTCCGCCAGAACCTCAAGCACTCTGTCTGCCTCCTTGGGCGTGCGACAGAAGGGGATCATGATGACGACGTTGTCGAGCCCGATCTCGTCTCGCACGCGCCGAATGGCACGGCACTCGAGGCCGAAGCCCTCTCGATAGGCGTCGCTGTAGTAGCGGGAGGCGCCGCGGAAGCCGAGCATCGGGTTGTTCTCGTCGGGCTCGAAGAGGCTGCCACCAATGAGGTCAGCGTACTCGTTCGTCTTGAAGTCGCTCATGCGGACGATGACCGGCTCCGGATGCTGTGATGCCCCGATCTTGGCGATGCCCCGCGCCAGGTGGTCGACGAAGTACTCGGTCTTGTCCTCGTAGCCTCGGGTAAGCGACTCGATTCGTCTGCGCACGGCGTCGTCGTCCAGCTCGTCGAACTCCACCAACGCCATCGGGTGAATCTGGATGACGTTGTTGATGATGAACTCCATACGAGCCAGACCGATCCCCTTGCAGGGCAGTCGCCACCAGCGGAACGAGGCCGCTGGGCTGGCGATGTTGATCATCATCCGTGTCTCCGTCGCCGGAATCTCAGCCAGGTTCGCCTCGTCCTCCTCGAAGTCCAGCATGCCCTCGTAGACATGGCCCTGGTCGCCCTCCGCGGACGATATGGTGATCTCCCGGCCACTCTCCACCGTCTCCGTCGCGTCTCCCGTGCCCACGATGGCCGGGATCCCCAGCTCGCGGCTGACGATGGCTGCGTGCGACGTGCGGCCCCCGTGGTCTGTGACGATGCCTTTGGCCTGCTTCATGATCGGCACCCAGTCGGGATCGGTCATACCTGTGACCAGGATGGATTCCTCCTCAAACTGGTCCATGTCGTCCACGCTCTTGATGACGCAGGCTGGGCCTGTCGCGATGGCCTCACCGACGGCGAGCCCGGTGACCAGCACGTCACCCTTCTCCTCCAGGCGGTACGTCTTCAGCGAGCCGGCCTCCTTCTGCGATTGGACGGTCTCAGGCCGGGCCTGCACGATGAACAGCTCACCGGTCTCGCCATCCTTGGCCCACTCGACATCCATGGGACGCCCATAGTGCCTCTCGATGATCGTTCCCCAGCGGCCCAGTTTAAGGATCTCGGTGTCTCCCAATACGAAGGAGCGCCTCTCTGCCTGGGAGGTCTTCACCGTCTTGGTGGTCTCGCTGCCGCCGGCCGCGTAGATCTCCTTCGTCTCCTTTTCGCCCAGCGTCTTCTCGATGATTGGGCGCAGCTTACCATCGCCCAGCAAGGGTTTGAAGACGCGATACTCGTCGGGGATGACGGTTCCCTGCACGAC
>WJIW01000504.1 GCA_014730065.1 Armatimonadia bacterium
CCCGGCGGCCGTTGCATGCACGCTACGCCCGGGAGCCAGGCTCGTCGCTCGGTTCCTCGCCATGCCGCCCATGGCCGCCGCCGCAATCCCAACGCCCGCGCCCTGGCCCTTCGTCGCCGAGTGGGCTGGCGCTGAGGGCCGGGTCCTATTCATCGCCACCCCCGCCGCCTCCCTGGCCTCGGGGGCCGGCGAGCCCGATGGCCCGACCCTGGCCCGGCGACTGCTCGACCGCGCCGCCGACGCGCCGACCCCTGGCGAGCGCGCCGAGTGCGGGACCGAGAACCTGGCCGGACGGCTCAGGGAATGCCGAGAGCGGATCGGCTCCATGGGCCTGGCCATCGCTGGCCGGCTGGGGGAAGCCCTCACGCCCCCTACCCACGCCTTGGACGACGCGCACCGCGCTGCCCGCGCCATGGCGCCCGATGCCGCATTGGCGGCTCTGGAGAACGCCAGGCGCCTCACCGCGGCCCTGGAGGCCCAGGTGGCCGAGGCCGAGGCGGAGCAAGCCCGTGCCGCCATCTCGGCCCACGATGCCTTCCATGCCATGCTCGCTGAGCTGGAGGCGGGCGGGGACGTAGGCCCCTGGGAGCTGGCCCGGGTCGAAGCTGCCGGGCTGCCGGCCAAGGATGCGCTGGCCCGGGGGTGTGTTACCGATGCCCTCAAACGGTACCGCGGGCTTTGCGAGTCCTTTGAGGATCGGCTCACTGCGGGCGAGGGGGGCGTAGCCTGATGGCGGCCGACTCCGTGAACGTAGTGTACCTCGCCTTCGGCAACTATCCCTACGCCGAGATCCCCGACGGCCGGCTGGCCGAGACGGCTGCGGCCCACCTTCACCGGGTCCTAGGCATGTTCCACGACCACCCCAGCGCCAAGATCACCCTTGCCCTCACGGGTCAGACCAAGGAGCGCGTGCACCGGGACATGCCCGATGTGCTGGACCTCATCAGGGGCCTCATCGCCCTGGGCAGGCTCGAGATGGCCGGCTGCTGCTACGCCCATCCCAACCCGGCCCTGCTGCCCCTCGCCTCACTCAGGCGGCACATCGAGTTCGACCTGCGCCTGACGGCGGACATCTTCGGCGTCCAGCCGCGTCTGTTCTGGTCGCCCGAGAGCACATGGACCCCCGATATGGGCAGCCTGCTGCTCGACCTGGGGCTGAACGCCATCTACCTTCGCCAGCTCTCGGACTACCCCCGTCCCGTGCGCCTGGCAGCCTCCGAAGGAACCCTCTCCGCCTTCGGGGATGACACTCGCTTCGGCCTCGGCGAACACTCTCTCATCGAGCCCCATCGGCTCCGCGCTCACATGGAGACCGTCGTGTCGGCCGGCGACGAGGAAGGCACGCTGTTCTGGCCCGCCTTCTGTGGCGATCTGGAGATCGCCGGCTCGGGAGACCACCTCAGTACCTTCGGGACGCTGCTGGATCTCATCGAAGCCGACCCCAGGCTCAACTCGGTCACCGTGTCCGAGCACCTGGCGGCCCATCCACCGACCGAGGAGGTTCGCCTCGACGGACTCAGCAACTGGGTCGGCCACCAGAGATGGTGGGCGGGGTGTGCCCTCGATACCGACCAGAACTCCCGCATCGAAGCGGTCCGCCGGTCCCTGGGTGCCGCCGAGCTCCTCGGCACCGACGAGCCCGAAACCGAGCCCGGTTGGCGCCTGAGAGTCACCCAACAGCTCATGAACGCCGAATGCACCGAGAACCGGGGCTGGCGTCCGGGTACCGATCGCAGGCTCTGGGGCCGGGCCCACGCCATCCGGGGTCTGGGGCTGGCCCGGGGGCTCCTGTGGCGCCGCCTGGAGGGCGCGGAGATCCCTCCCTGCCCCGAGGCTGAGGCCGCGCCCTGGCATATCATCGTACCCCTAATCGAGTCGGCGGAGCTGCCCAGGGTACGTGAGGTGGTGCGTGTCCCCGTCTCTCTGCCCCGATCGCTGCTGCCCGATGGGATCAGCGTCCGCGTCGATGGCAAGCCCGTGCCGTGCCAGGCGATCACCGGATCGGTGGACTTCGCGCCGCGGCACTTGCCGGGTATGGGACCCGACGATCCCGATGACGTGGACTCCATCACCGAGATCTGCTTCGAGGCCGCGGTGCCGCCGGGGAGCCTGAGCTTCGCCCATGTCTACCCTAGTGCCGATGCCCCGCCCGAGCCCTCCGGGGCGAGCTTCCTGGCGACGGCCGATGCCCAGCGGGGCGGGGCCGTGGTCGAGGCGACACTGGACGGGCAGGAGCTTCTGCGTGGCGGCCTTCTCGGCGGTTGCTCCTTCACTCCGACACGAACCCTGCAACGATGCTCGGACTTCCAGCTCGAGGCATCGCTGGTCTCCGAGGATGATCGCGGGGGCCTGGCGAGGGTCTGGTCAGCAAGCCAGCTCCTGCGAGCGGGTGGCGTGGAGATCCTGAAGACACAGCAGGTCGCCACACTCGCGGGCGGCGTGATCCACGTCCTGACCGCCCTGTCCTTCCGGCGTCCGGAGGAGCTGGGGATCCGGCCCGTTGAGGTGGCCGAAGCTGTCGACCATGATCTGGTCGTCGGCGACATCATGCTCCCCGCCGAGTCCGGAGAGTGGACC
>WJIW01000505.1 GCA_014730065.1 Armatimonadia bacterium
CACCGGATCTTCCCCTTCATCGCCTACGATACCGACCCGTACATCTTCGTATCCGATGACGGCGGCTTGGAGTGGATCCTGGACTCTTACACCTACACCCAGCGGTACCCGTACTCGGCCTCCAACGACCTCCAGCCCTTCGTGCGGGCGAACTACGCCCGGAACGCGGTCAAGGTGGTCGTGGACGCCTACGACGGCACCGTCGACTTCTACCGGGTCGATCCGGACGACCCTATCGCCAAGGTCTTCGACAAGATCTTCCCCGGCGTGTTCAAGCCCGCATCGGAGATGCCCGCCGATGTGGTGCGGCACCTCCGCTACCCCAGAGACGCCTTCCTGTGGCAGGCCAGTGCGCTGCAGCTCTACCACATGACCGAGGCCGGCATCTTCTACCAGCAAGAGGACAAGTGGGAGCGGCCTCAAGAGGTCTTCGGCACTCGCCAGGATGACGGCGCCGGAGGCCCCACACCGAACCAGACCACCGGCTCGGTTGCCGGACCGTCCACATCCTCCGATTGGGAGCGGCAGTTCATGGAGCCGTACTTCGTGCTCCTGCCGCCCGAGGGCGAGACCGAAGTCGACTTCATGCAGATCATGCCCCTTACCCGCTACCGCCGCCCCAATATGGCCTCCTGGCTCTCGGCCTACTGGGATACCGATGCCGGCAAGGGCAGGATGAACCTCTACGTGTTCGGCAAGGAGTCGTCGGTCTACGGTCCCATGCAGATCGAGGCCCGGATCGACAAGGATCCCGACATCTCCGAGGCCCTGACGCTATGGAGTGGCCACGGAAGCCAGGTCATCCGGGGCAACCTGCTGGCCATCCCCATCGAGCAGACGATCCTGTGGGTGGAGCCGATCTACATCCAGGCGGCCACCGAGGCCATTCCGACCCTCCAGAGGGTCGTGGTGGTGTTCGGCAGCAAGGTGGGCGGCGCCCTGGAGAAGGAGACGGGCGTGGTGATGGCCGACACCTTCGAGGAGGCTCTGGAGCTGGCTTTCGGCAAGCTCGAGGCCATCGGCGATGACGATGCCATCCCCGTCGAGCCCCCCGAGGTCATCGTCGAGCCCGTCGAGGAGCAGCCCATTGTCGAGCCGACGCCGCCTGAGGAGCCGGCAGAGACCGATGAGCCGGATCAGCCCGCGGACGAGCCTGCTGAGCCTGATCAGCCCGATGAGGCCCGCGCCCTCCTCCAGGAGCTGGGACGCCTGCTCGATCAGCGTAACCAGGACCTGGAGCAGGAGATGGAGACCAATCGCGAGCTTCAGAGCGTCATCGAGAAGATGGCCGAATGAGGAGCTAGCTCTGTCACATCCGGTGGGCAGCAAGGGACTGCCTACCGGAAGGAGGCGGGAGACAGCCATGGATTACGAAGGCGGCAGGGTCAAGAAGAACCCCAGAGCACTTATCGGCGGCGCCATCGCTATCCTAATCATCGGCGGCCTCGTTACCTGGGTGGTCGCCAACACCTTGAAAGAGAACGCGACCAACGCGCCTGTGATCGGACACAGCCATGACCACAGCCACGGCGGCGGTGGGGGCGCCCCCGCGGGCGGGCACGAAGGCCACGACCACGGAGCCTCCGCACCCGAAGGGCTGACTGACGACATGGTGCCGGCCAAGATGGGGGCCGCGGGTGACGACCATGCGGGCCACGACCATTCCGCCGAGGGTGGCGGGCACGATCAGGGCGAGTAAGCCGAGCGGGCCGGCGAGTGACGGCCCGCTTCTCGTCACCGGTCCGGCCACTCGATGATCACCTTGGCGCACTCGCTGGAGTCGAAGACCCGGTAGGCCTCGGGTCCTTGGTCCAGCGGGAACCGGTGGCTCACCAGCTCATCGATCGGCACCGCGTGCCGAATGAGGAAGCGCGTCAGAGGCCAGAACTCCTGAACGGGCATCACGAAGCTCCCCATGAGCACCAGCTCCTTCCCGATGGCCGGCGGGATGGAGATGGTGGGCTCGGGGTTGGGCGCGACGAAGACCGCCTTGCCCGCCCGGGCAAGCGACGCCATGAGCCACTGGTGGGCCGACGCCGCGCCGGAGGTCTCGTAGGCCAGCGTCGGGCCGCCCGCGGTGAAGTCCGCGAGGGCGGCGGGAACGTCATCACATTGGTCGATGTCGATGATCTCGTCGACGCCCACCTTGCGCGCCGCCTCGACCCGCGCCGCCCTTCGGCCCACGCCGATGATCCGGCAGCCCATCGGCGCGGCTAGAGCGATGGCCGCCAGCCCGATGGGACCGAGCCCGAATACGGCCAGCGTATCCTCCGGCCCCGGATCCAGCTTCCGGAGCGCCGACCACCCCGTGCCAACGCCACACGCGATGTACGCGCCCGTGGCGTAGGTGAGGTCGTCGGGGAGGGGGAGACAGTCCCGCGCTTTGACGACCATGAGGTCGGCATGGGCGCCCGGATGGTGGATGCTGTAGGCGGTGGCGTGGGGGCACCACTGGGCATATCCGCCCCGGCACCGCTCACACATGCCGCATCCCTGCCAGTGGTACACGGACACCCGGTCGCCGACCTCAACATTGGAGACCCCGGTCCCGACTTCGGCGACCACCCCGCTCGGCTCGTGCCCGGGAACCACGGGAACCGGCCGTGCCTGAAGTCGCTCGGGCGGAGCCCTATAGTCATGCATATCCGACCCGCAGAGCCCCGAGGCTCGCATGGCGAGCAGCACCTCGTCGGGCCCGGGGGTGGGGTCGGGAAGCTCACGTACCTCGGCCTGCTCATTTCCGGTGAACACCAATGCTCTCATGGGTCAAACCCGCTCTCGTGGGCGCGACGGCAGCCGGCCCGGTTCGTCTGATTGGCAGATGACGGTATCATATACCGTCGCCGGGGGCACCTACCTGAAACGGCCCGGTTGGTGCGGCCAGGGCCTTGGGCTATAATCCCGGCAGTACACCATGAGAGTGGGGACCTGCATGTCCGCGGGAACGGAAACCGCCGCCAACGACTTTCGTCGCGACTTCGCCCTGATGCGCTCGGAGATAGCCAAAGTGATCGTCGGACAGCAAGAGGTCGTCGACGGCGTGTTGACGTGCCTCTTGGCCGATGGCCATGTCCTGCTTGAGGGGGTTCCGGGCCTGGGTAAGACGCTCCTCATACGGACACTGGCTCGAGTCCTGGATCTGCGGTTCTCGCGCATCCAGTTCACGCCCGACCTGATGCCCGCGGACATCATCGGTACCAATCTCGTGGTGGAAGATGCCGAGGGGCAGAAGTACTTCGAGTTCCAGCCCGGCCCCATCTTCGCCAACATCATCCTCGCCGACGAGATCAACCGGGCGACGCCCAAGACCCAGTCCGCCATGCTCGAGGTGATGCAGGAGCACAGCGTGACCGTCGGTGGGGTGAGTCACGCCGTCTGGGAGCCGTACATCGTGCTCGCCACCCAGAACCCTCTGGAGATGGAAGGCACCTATCCGCTGCCCGAGGCCCAGCTCGACCGCTTCATGTTCAAGATCCACGTCGAGTACCCGAGCCGGGAGGACTTGGTGGACATCATGACCCGGACCACGGGTGTGGAGGTGGCCACCCTGAGCAAGGTGACCGACGATAAGCGGTTGGTTGCCATGCGGGAGCTGGTCCGGTCGGTGCCCGTGGCCCGGCACGTCCTCGACTACGCCGTTCGGATCGTCCTGGCCAGCCATCCAGACCAGGAGCTGGCTCCCTTGGGTGTGCGTCAGTACGTGAGCTGGGGCAGCTCCCCGCGCGGGGCCCAGGCTCTCATTTTGGGCGCCAAGGTCCAGGCCCTCATGTCCAGCCGGTACAACGTGGCCTATGAGGACATCCAGCACGTCGCCCGGGCCGCCCTGAGGCACCGGATGATCCTGAACTTCGAGGGCGAGGCCGCCGAAGTAAAGACCGACGACCTCATCGACGAGATCCTCGGCTCGGTGCCCACGACCGCTCCCGAAGGCATGGAGATGGACCTGCCCGAGACAGCACCTGCGGGCGGCTAGCGCTCATCGGAGGAACGCCCCTTGGCCAGCAAGACGGACATCTTCGATAAGGAGTTCCTGAGCAATCTTCAGCGGCTCAGCATCGCGGCCAAGAAGCCCTTCCGGGGCGCCCTCAAGGGAGAGAAGCGCTCACCCAAGCGCGGCTCCTCCATCGAGTTCGCCGACTACCGGGAGTACGTACCCGGCGACGATTTCCGCTACATCGACTGGGTGCTGTATGGTCGGTTGGACCGGCTCTACCTGAAGCTGTTCGAGGAAGAGGAAGACCTCTTCACATACGTGCTCCTCGATGAGAGCCTGTCCATGGCCTTCGGCGACCCCACCAAGTTCGAGACCGGTCAGCGGCTGGCCGCGGCCCTGGCCTACATCGCCCTATCCAGTCTCAATCGGGTGCAGGTCAGCACCTTCAGCCATCGCCTGACCCACCGCTTCGGGCCCAAGCGCGGGAAGTCGAGCATCTACCCGCTCTTCGACTTCCTCGCGGCGCGCGAGCCCGTGGGGCCGAGCAATGTGGGGCGCTCGCTGAGGGAGTTCAACGCGACCACCAGCCGGCGGGGCGTGGTCGTGGTGCTCTCCGACTTCCTCTTCCAAGAGGGTTACAAGGAGGCCCTGGCACCCATTGTGGGGCGGGGCTTCGACGTGGGCTGCATACAGATCATGGACAACGCCGAAATCGACCCCGGCATGGAGGGTGACCTGCTGCTGCTGGATTCGGAGACGGGTGAGGAGCGGGAGGTCACCATGAGCCCCGCCGCCGTCAAGCGGTATCGAGACCAGGTGAGTGCCTACAATGCCGAGCTGCGCGAATGGTGCTTCAGCCATCGAGCGAACTACACCCTCGTCACCACCGATATGGACTTCAGGGACGTGGTCATGCGATACCTGAGGCTTCAGGGGTTCCTCACATGATCCCCCAAAGCGATACCCTCGAAGGAGCGCGATAGGCAGTGCGTATACCGGCCCGTGTCCTCTTCGCTCTGGTCGCTCTGTGGATCACCACCGCTTGCGCCTCCGCCCGCCCTCCCCTGGAATGGGAGGGCCATTTCATCGTCTACGTGACGCTGGGCGACGCCGAGCCGGTGCCCGTTGGAAGCGAGATGCGGCGCTACTACCCGGCGGAGTACCGAGATGAGCCCGTCCAGGCCTTCGAGTCATCGGGGGAGATCCGCCTCAAGCTCATGGGCACCGAGATGACCATCGTGGAGGAGGCCCTGAGCTATACGTCCCTGGCGGGCGATCCCTTGTACCTGGAGGCGGGTATGGGCGGAGACCTGGAGGGGGCCCAGCGGACCATCGCCACGTACCACCCCGACCGAGTCGATTACGTGCGCCGGGCGGGTGGTGAGGAGTCTCGCGGCTCATGCATCATCCCCGAGGGCGTCAGCCTGCGCGATCCCGATTACCTGTTCGGCCCCGAGGCCATGCCCACCGGTGAGCCCGTCACTCTGCACGCCTTCGAGCCCTTCAGCCTGGAGATCCAGCCCGTAACGATGATCAACGAGGGACGCGAGAGGGCCGAAGTAGCTGACCGGGCTTTCGAGGGGTGGCGCCTGGAGGTGGACTCGGAGATGCTCGGGCCATCGACCAACTGGGTCGATGACGAGGGCCTGATCCTCGGCACTCGGTACACCGTGGGCGAGC
>WJIW01000506.1 GCA_014730065.1 Armatimonadia bacterium
GCCTCGGACACGGTCACTGCCTCGATTCCCCGCTCGACCAGGCGGGGCAGAGCGATCTCAAGCGCCGCCAGCACGCGGTCGGAAGTGTCGGCAAGGCCTCCCGCGTCGTGAAGGCATGCGATGCTTCGCTCGGGCAGGGCTGCGATCGCGGCGGCCATCCGATCGACCGGCCGTGGCCTTAGGAAACCTCCGGGCGAGGCGCTCCAGAGGACGGTGCGGAGTCCGACGCTCGATGCGGCCCACAGGGAGCCCAGAGACGGCTGACCCCAGGGGGGACGGTAGA
This sequence comes from Armatimonadia bacterium, assembly GCA_014730065.1. Lineage (GTDB taxonomy): Bacteria > Armatimonadota > Zipacnadia > UBA1398 > UBA1398 > UBA1398. Next base: position 284 of record WJIW01000506.1, read on the forward strand.
ACCGAGGCCGCACCCCCGCCGCGTCCATGACCGCGTCCAGGGCGCCCTGGACCTGCCGGCGGGCGGACCAGGGGGCGGCGAGCCACATGGACCGGTGGGTATCCCCGTGGATGCCGACCTCATGGCCCCGCTCGATCAGTCCCCCCACCAGCCGGGGATGCTCCCTGACTCGCTCACCGAGGACGAAGAAGGTCCCTCGGCATCCATGGGCCTCCAGGGCATCACAGATGGCCGGCGTATGCGCCGGGCTTGGCCCGTCATCGAAGGTAAGGGCCACCTTGCCGGCTTGGCGTCCCCGCAGGACGACGCCCACTCCCGTGGTCCGAGCCAGGGCCAGCACGGCGGGCCCATGGGCGATCCACGCGCCCGCGACGGCGATCCCTGTGGCTGCTATCCACTCAGTAGGTCCCATGGCTGCTCACCTCTTCCTCGACCGGCCGAAAAGCCGAGCGAGCATATGCACCAAGGCCGTGGCAAGAAGAGCAGCCGCTGACCCAGAGGGGCATGGTGGGCCCGGTGCCATCCCGGAGCAGTGTCGGCTGCCAGAGGAGGCCGTCAGCATCAAGCCCCAGGGGTACGTCACGAGTGGCTCCCACCCATCGAGAAGCATGCACTCCGACGCTGGTTTCCGTGGGGTTCGCCCGGCCCCTTCCCGAGAGCCAGGCGGCAAGGGGCGGCGGCCCCGGGCAACGAACCACCCCCCATGGGTAGGGTCCAGCCGACGGAGTCGGAGCCGCTCGAATCGCCGGCGCGCCCTCGGGGCGTGTCGGGCCGCGTGCTCGTCGTCGGTGTCATCGCCGCGATCATCGTGGTCCTGTGGGTCCGCAGTGTGGGACTCATCAACTGGCTGGCTTACCTGGCCGATCCCGTGCCCTCCTTCCCCGGCCTGTTCTTCCTGTGCGTGGCGCTGCTGGTCGGGCGCCTGTGGCGCCGGCTGCGAGGTCCCGAGGCTCGGTCCGCACTGACCCGAGCCGAGCTAGCCATACTCTACGTCTTCCTCGCCCTGGCGGGCGTGTGGCCCGCAGTGGGGATGACCCGGTTCATCTTCCCGTCGCTGACGGCCATGCAGTACTTCGCGCCCGACCGGCCCGAGTTCCAGGACTTCCAGGGCCAGGTTCCCACCTGGCTGGCGCCCAACGATCCCGAGGTGGTGCGGGAGCTGTGGGAGGGCTCGGAGCGCGTTCCCTACCATGCCGAAGAGGGCTCCACGCCCATCCTCTCCCGCCTGATCTACGGCACCGTGGGCCTCGGCTATTCCACCGTGCGCGTGCCGTGGGCGGCGTGGCTGGGGCCGCTGGTCGTCATCGGCCTCATGATGGTGGCCATGTCCTGGTCCTTCTTCTGCGTTGCCGCCGCCTTTCGGGGCCGGTGGGAGGAGCAGGAGCGACTGACCTTCCCCCTGGTGCGCGTACCCCTGCTGATGATCGAGCGCCGCGCCGACGGGCGTCCGGCCTTTTTCTCCGACCCCGTGATGTGGATCGGCCTGGGCTTGGCGGTGCTGTTCAACCTGGTCCACGTGCTCTCTGCGATCAACCCCTCCATGCCGCGCGTCGACCGGGCCTATCACCTGGGCGCGGCCTTCACTGAGCGTCCCTGGAACGTACTCCAGGGCCTTCAAGTCTGGATGGCCCCCGAGCTGATCGGCATCGGGTACATCGTTCCCTCGGACGTGCTCCTCACCACCTTCGTGACCTACCTAGGACTCCAGCTCTCCCGGGTCTACACCGAGGCGGCGGGCTTGCAGATCCCCGGGTACCCCTTCGACCGAGTGCAGGGTACCGGTGCGTATGTGGCCATGGCCGGGGTGGTGGTGTGGATGGCCCGGCACCACCTGTTGGGCGTGCTCCGGCGGGCGGTCAGGGGCGAGGATCCCGAGGAGGGTGATCCCATGAGCCCCCGGGCCATGGCCGTAGGCTCGGTGGCTGGGTTCGCCATTGTTGTGGCCATCGTCGTCGCGGCGGGAATGCCGCTGTGGCTGGCGCTGGTGTACCTGGGCCTAACGTGGGCCTTCGCCCTGGTTCTGGCCCGGGCTCGGGCCGAGGGCGGTGCGCCCGTGGTGTACATGTTTCCCTTCGAGCAGACCCGGCGGGCGATGATGGCCGTCATCCCGCCCACCGCCTTCGTGCCCGGGGGCAATCCGGTGCCCCTGGCGGTGACCAACTCCCTGTTCTTCCTGTCGGCGGGACAGTACCAGGGCATCATGTCCACGGAGATCGAGTCCATGCGGCTGGCCAGCCAGGCGGGAGCCACGCGCAGGCGGCTGCTCGGGGTGGCTCTGCTTGCGGTCGTGGTGGGCTACGCGGCGTCCATGTGGATGCACCTGGCTACCTACTACGAGTTCGGCGCTAACGTGCTGGAGGGGGGGACGACCGAGGGAGGGTACCGCACTTGGGCCTCGCTCCAGGAGTTCACCGACGCCATCCGCATGGCCACCGATGGCGGGGATCCCGTTACCCTCTCCCGCCACCGCAAGGCCATGGCCTTCGCGGCGGTTACCGTCCTCGCCATGGCCGCCGGGCGGGTCACCATCTTGCGCTTCCCACTGCACCCCGTGGGGTACCTGATCGGGCTGATCCGAGGCACTTTCTGCTGGGGGCCATTCTTCCTGACCTGGGTCATCCGAACGGTGGTGCTGCGCGTGGGCGGGGTGGGACTCTATAACCGCCTTCTGCCGGGCTTCATCGGGTTCGCCCTCGGCCACTTCCTGGCCAACGGCATCATCATCGGCATCGCGGGTATCTGGCTGGGCGATCTGTTCATGGGCCAGGTGCAGCACGTGCGCTCCCACTGACGGCCGCAAGAGGCATCGCCGGCAGGGAGCCGAACCAAGGCCAGCGAGGGAGGACGTGACGCCATGAAGGCCCTGAGGATCCGAGGCCCGCGGGACATGGCCTATGAGGAGACGCCCCGGCCCGAGCCGGGGCCGGGTGAGGTGCTGGTCAAGGTGGAGGCGGCGGGCCTCTGCCGGACCGACATAGAGGTCTGGGAGAACCGGCTGTACCACTACAAGGTGGGCAAGGCCAAGCTCCCCGTCACTCCCGGACACGAGTGGGCGGGCGTGGTCGAGGAGCTGGGCGCCGGCGCTGGGGGCCTGGAGCCGGGGCAGCGCGTGACGTGCGAGACGGCCCTGGGCTGCGGCTCCTGCCAGCTCTGCCTGTCGGGCCATCAGAACATCTGCCAGTCGCGCATCGAGATGGGGATTATCAACCGGGATGGCGCCATGGCCGAGTATGTGGTTACGCCCCGCTCGACGACCCACGCCCTGGGCGACCTGTCTCCCGAGGTCGGCGCCTTCGTGGAGCCCACGTCGGTGGCGGTGTACTCGGCCAGCCGGGCGGGCATCACCCCCGCCGACCGCGTGCTGGTGATGGGCGATGGACCCATCGGTCTCCTGCTCACCCAGGCCGCTCGGGCGTACGGGGCCCGGACCGTGATGACGTCGGGCCTTTCGCCCACCAAGCTCGCCCTGGCCGGGGAGCTGGGCGCCGACGTCACCCTCAACGCGGCCGAGGGCGACGTGGTGGACGCGGCTCGGGAGCAAACCGGCGGCGAGGGGTTCGATGTGGTGCTGGAGGCCGTGGGTGCGCCGGAGCTGGTTCAGCAGGCCCTGGACGCCGCCGCCGTCCGGGGGAGGGTCGTCTTCACGGGGAGCTTCGTGGGCGCGCTGTCATCGGTCGACGCCGACCTGCTGGTGTGCAAGGAGCTGCAAGTCGCGGGCACGATCGGCGGCGGCGCCCATTACGCCGAAGCCATCGAGCTACTGCGAGCGGGGCGGGTGCGGGTGGACCGGCTGATCACCCGGCGGGCCAGTCTCTCGGAAGCCCCCGGTGTCTTCGAGAGACTCGCCGAGGGTGCGGGCGAGACCCTCAAGGTACTGTTCCGGCCCTGACGCTCACCAGCGCTGACGGCGCCGAGCCCGGATGCGCCCTGTGAGCATATACAGGGCCACCCAGATAATGACGACGCCCAGGAGAATGGGGATGGCCGTGCGGGTCTGCCCCCGGGCGAGGATATAGGTGGCGTAGGCCAGAGCCCCTAGGCTGAGCACGGTCAGGAAGATCGCGACTCGCTCCATGCGGCCACCTCGTGTAAGTAGTCGCGGTGACATTCACGATACTGGGCCCCTTTTCCTACTTCCCGACGCGGCCCGCTTGCCAGCTCGACTACTTGGCCGACCACCGAGCGACGACGTAGCCAAGGAGCATGTCATCTCGGTCGACCACCGGCGCCACGGTGAGGCGGGGGTCGCCCTCGCCCACCTCTCGGGCGCTGGTTGGCGAGCCCGGCCGGTACTCGCCCAATGCCTCCATCATGGGAGGGTGGTCGGCCTGGCCGCCGACGGACGCCAGGACGCTGCCCTCGGTGTCGAGGACCCACGCGGCGAGCACGCCCGGCGTTCGGGCGAGCCTCGCGAGCTTGACCCTCAGGGCGGGGGAATCGTCGACGACCCAGGCGCACTCCCTGGCCACCCGCTCCACTAGCGCCGAGATGTCGCGGCCGCGCTCCAGCCGGGCATCCTCCTCGGCCAGGGCCATCTCCCGTGCCCGCTCGAAGGCTTGCTCCAGATCGTCGCGCTCGGCCTCGGACAGGCGGTAGGAGAAGGTGTACTCCTCCGTGGCCGCCAGGTGCTCACCGCCTTCGGTCTGGCCCTCCACAGCCAGGTGGATGCTCAGCAGCTCACCGAAGGGATCGCCCAGGCGCACCGTGCCGGTCATGTCGGCATCGCCGGTGACCAGCTCCTCCCGGACCAGAGGCAGAAAGAGGCCCGCCGTCTCCGCACCGCCGGGATCGAAGGAGTACACGCGAACACCGTCCTGGGGCTCGGCGGGGGGCTCCGAGGGGGTCAACGGTCGGTCGGCCAGGCACTGCTCCAGAACCTGGGTGTGCAGTCGCCACGGGGCATCGTCGGCCTGGGGATCGATCCGCCGGCAGGACCAATCGGGGACGCCCTCTTCGTCGTCCACGGAGAGGAAGTACTCGCACATGAACTCGTCGTCGACAATCATCTCGCCGAGGAGCCGCTCCCCGGCGCGGAGCCGAGCCACGGCGCCGGGCCGGGCAGGGAATACGTAGACGTCCAATACCGTGGAGGTGGCGCCGGCGGGGAGGATGTTGTCGATCACCGGCTGGCCCTCGCCCTTGGCCTCCAAGGTCCAATGGATCACCTCGCGTCCCTGGAGGGCCGCGGCGAGGCTGGCTCCCCGGAGCGGAGCCTGTCCCTCCAGGCTCTGGCCGCCTAGGCCCGGCGGGCGAATCTCCACTGGGTCGCCGTGTCCCGACAGAGTGACCGTCGCCGTGCCCGTTGCGCCGATGGCCGTCATGATCGCCAGGTCCAAGCGCACGGGCAGCCCGTCGCCGTCCCGGACCCACAGGCATCCCTCGCCCTCGACGGGCAGGCCCTGAATGGTCGCCACGCCGGGAGGGAGGGTGAACTGGTACCCGGTGCACGGGTCGCCGTCGATCTCCTGGCTCTCGCCCTCGGTGACGCCGCGCACCTCCGATAGGCTGCTCAGAAGACCGGCAACGGACTGGGAGACCATGTCGGCGCCGGGCTCGGTGGCCCGCCATCCCGCCTGGTCAGCGCGCCATTCCCACTGGCGATCACCGATGCGCACCACCCTATGCACGGCTTCCCGGTCCATGATTCGGATGGTGGCGGCGATCTCGTACGTCATGGGACCGGCGAAGGACGCCTCGGCATGAATGTCCGTCAGCCGGTCGCCCTCACGCTCGAATGCCCCGTCGTACGCCAGGGAGAAGGGGCCCGCCTGAGCCAGGCGCTCTAGTGCGGCCTGCACGGCATGGGCCGCATCGCCCTGAGCCAGGCATGGCTGGCCGAGAACCATGACGGCGACCCAGCCGATGAATGCCAGCGACCGTAGGGCCCGGCGAGCCGCTGCCGGGGAGTGAGTGCTACTCGTCATCTTCGCCAAAAACCTCCGCGGTAAAGGCCAGAACACGGGTGCCCGCTTCGCGCCAAGCGCCCGCGGGTAATCCTGCCTTCAGACACGTGTGGTCCAGGAAGGTCTCGCGGTCCCAGTCGCGCTCGGAGGCGACCTGGGGAAGGAGCAGGCCTCGGGCCACGCCCCGCTCGATGACGAGTCCATGTCGCCCCACCTCGATGTCGGCCGGGTCGATGGGCTCGGGCTGGCTCAGCACGGAGATCTCCACCCTCAGACCGTCCACCTCGCCAGGGGCGACGGGTGGGAACCGCGGGTCCTGCTGCGAGGCCGCTTGAGCCATCTGGGCAACCGTCTCGGCCAGCGGGGCCACCGCTTCGGTCTGGCCGATACATCCCCGTAGCTGGCCGTCCCATGCGCGCACGGTAACGAAGGCGGCGCCGGGCGCGAGCAGAGTCGGCGGCAGATCGGTCGGTGGCCGGTAGGTGGCTCCCGCTGCGGCTTCGGAGAGACTCCGTCGTGCGATGTCGAGTAGCGTGCGTCGCTCGTCCTGCGATAGCATGGCTTCCCCCAATATGGTGGGCTGGGAGCCGCCGGGCTAAGTCACGAATACGAGCTGGGAAACGGGACATGCGACACAGTCCCGATCCTCCGGCCAGTGGCAGCACGGCGGTGCTTCGATCTCCCAACAGTTCACCTTTTGGCCGAAGGCCGGGCAATCCTGCTTCAGGTCACCGCAGTGACGAACCAAGGAGCATCCGTGGCGGACCTCCTCACCGCCGGCGTAGGTCTCCAGAATCAGGGCATGCAGCCGCTCGTGGGGAGGGGACATGAAGCTCACCCTGGCGAGACATCCGCTGCAGTCGTCTTCGGTGGGGTCGGTGGATACGACCAGCCCTTGGAGGCCTTCGAGGGGCGGCACGCCGGGCGGATGCAGGTCGATACGCACGTAGGCCCCCTCGGCCAGGGGCAAGGACGTCTCGAAGGAGATTCCACCCCCACCCAGGTCGATACTCTCGGTGGCATGCTCCCGCGATTCGTCACCTCGGCCGGGCATAAGCTCGGCGTACCGCATGGGGATGCGGGCGCTGAGGCGTACGAAGCGTCTTGCATCGGGCCGCTCGGGTCCCATGGCCGAGTTTCTCCCTTTCCGTTCGGGCGTCTTGCCCGAGTTGTTCCGTACCGGAGGTGGTCTGCTGAGCGGGGTAGGGGAGGATGACCCGGAAAGCGGCGCGAACTCGGTCCCCCAGCTTGGTTGCGGAGAGAGGATCCCCCTTGGCACCGTCCACACCGCCCCGCTCGAGGATGCTGGCTCCGAGCCCCATCGAGGTCGAGGGCGAGCAGTACGTGCTGATCGAGGATCCCGAGGGCATCGTCCCCGAGGGGTTCGCCATCTCGCCGCCCATGTACCTCATCCTCGCCCTGTGCGACGGTCAGCGCACGCCCGAGGACATCCAGGCCGCCCTCGTCGCCGAGCTGGGCAGCTTCATTGCCATCGATGAGGTCTCCAAAGCTCTGGATGAGCTGGCCCGGCACGGGCTGCTCCAATGCGAGGCGGTGGACGAGAGGCTGCGCGATCGTCTCGACGCCTACCGAGCCGGGCCCCGAGCTGCGTGCCACGCCGGTGCGGTTTACCCCGCCGCCGAGGCCGAGTTACGCTCCTACCTGGATGAGCTACTCGCACGGTCGCAGGCCTCGCTGCCCGAGGGCGTGCGGGTGGAGTGCCTCGTGGCGCCCCATATCGACTTCCAGCGGGGTGCGCGGATCTACGCCGATGCCTACGCCGCGGCGCGCGACCACGTGAGGGCGGAGACCTTCATCGTGCTGGGCGTGGCCCATGCTCCCACGCCCGGTCCCTTCATCCTGACCAGGCAGCCCTTCGAGACCCCCTTGGGTACTATGGAGGTGGACGCCGGCGCGGCCGATCAGATCGCCAGTGCTCTGGGTGAGGCGGCGTGCGATGGCGAGCTGCTCCACGAGCGAGAGCATTCGGTGGAGTTCCAGGCCGTCTGGCTCAAGCACCTGTTCCCCAAGGCGAAGATGGTGGCAGTGCTGTGCTCCCATCTGGACGCCGCCCGCCCCGGCAGCCTGGAGGCGGCCAATGCCCTGGCGAGCCGGATCCGGGAGATGCGCCAGCGCGACCCCGGCCGGTACTGCGTGGTCGCGGGCGTCGATCTGAGCCATGTGGGACCCGACTTCGGCCACTCCAAGCCGGCGGGCGCCGACGAGGCGGCGGGGGCTTCGGAGGTCGATCACCGGGTCATGACGTCGGTTCTCGCGGGCCATGCCGATGGCGTTCTGGAGGCCTGTCTGCCCGGTTTGGGCGAGGAGGACCCCAACGTGTGCGGCCAAGCTGCGCTCCATGTGGCCGCCAAGTGTATGAGCCCATGCATGGGGTCGGCTATCCAATACGGCCAGGCCCCCACGCCTTCGGGACAGTCGGTGGTCGGCTTCTGCGCGGCCGCGCTCTGGCCCAGACCCGAGGCGTAGCACCCAACCCCAGAACGGAGGCGGCGAGTTGTCCCCATTGGTTTCGGTGATCGTCCTCAACTACGATAAGCGCCAGTACACGGACAAGTGCCTGCGATCCGTGGTGGAGACGACCCACCGGCCGCTGGAGGTCGTTCTGGTGGATAACGGATCCACCGACGGCAGCGTGGAGATGATCCCGGAGTGGCGCCAGGCTCTGGAAGCTTCGGGCGTGGACCTGAAGACCCACCTGAACGAGGAGAACGTGGGCGCCCCGGCCGGCCGGAACCAGGGCATGAAGCTGGCCGAGGGCGACTACGTTGCGTGGATGGACAACGACGTGATCGTCAAGGACCGGGACTGGGTCGACCAGCTTCGCGCGCGCCTCGATGCCGACGAGGACCTGGGCATCGTCTCGCCCAAGCTGCTGTTTCCCCCGCCCGATGAGCGCATCGAGTTCGCCGGCTGCGCCGTGACCCCGCGGGGCCGGGTCGTCTACGTGGGGAGGGGCCGCGACAAGGACGATCCCGAGGTGAATGTGGAGCGTGACACCCAGTGTCTCATCTCGGCCTGCGTGCTCCTCCCGCGCCGGGCCATCGAAGCCGCCGGCGAGATGGACGAGGCCTTCTTCCCCGTGCAGTACGAGGACATCGACTACTGCTACCGGCTGAAGTCGCTGGGCTTCCGGTGCCGGATCGTGCCGTCGGTGGAGATGTACCACTACGAGCACATCACTACCGATGGCTCGGAGGACATCAAGTTCCTGGAAGTCACCACCAAGAACGGACTGCTCTTCCGTCGTCGCTGGCGCCACGTCTTCGAGAACGAGGGCGGCCCCCCCGACGACGCCTACCGCTGGGAGAACCTCGACAGGCCGCGGTTGTAAGGCCGCTGGATACGAGGGCCGTTCTGGGATCTGTTGCCGGGCAAGGCCATTGGAGCGCTGCCCTACACGGCTCTCCGACTCCGATTTGCGGACCGCCGCTGCAAGTACAAGACACCCCACAGCGACGGGCCACGATGCGGAGCACTCGCGCACCCTTACCAACGCGGGGCTGGCGGGGATGAGACCCAGGCCCGTGGGGCTAGGCTTCGGGAGCCGGGGCCAGGCGCTCTCGGCGGCTGATGGGGTGGGGCTGGTGCTCACTGCCGGTGGGCAGGCCGAGGGCCTCCACGACCTCCACGGGCTTCACCGTGGGTCCGGCGTCCATCTGGAGTCGCATGGTGAGCTGGTCGTCGCCCGCCGCCCGGAGAGTCTCGATGGCGGGCCGGAGGTCCAGCGTGCGCTTCTTGCCCTTGCGCTCCCGCTCGACTACCACCTCCGGCCGGGCAAGCAGATCCGCGCAGCGCCGGTGGAGGTCGGCGTGGTCGGCGGTGTCCGGCGGCAGCGAGACGCGCCAGTCGGCCCAAGGGATGAGGTGGTACGGCGGTGGCTTGCGACCCGGGAGGGCACAGGCTTGGTGGAGCTCAATGCCGGGCTGCATGCGCGGCCCCAGAGCCTTCAGCACATCCACGGGCTCCATGGGCCGCTCCAGGGTTAGGCAAGCACGCTCCTCATCGCCCGAGGCGCCCACCCCCAGGGGTGAGGCGAAGACGATTTTCGGCCGGGGATTGAAGCCCTCGGTGTGGGCGATGGGGAGGCTTGCCCGGCGCAGGGCCCGCTCGAAGGCCCGCAGGACATCCAGATGGCCCACGAGAAGAGCGGGGCCCGTCTTGCGGTAGACCACCTCAATCAGCCACCTGGCAGCCGGCTCCGCAGCCATAGCATCGCACCCCCCCGCAGTCCTCGGTCCGCTGGCCGCTCCATGCTCTCTCGGCCTCGCGCTCCAGGAAGGCGCGGCTGACTCCGGCGCGGATGTGATCCCACGGCAGTGGCTGGTCCATGAGCAGCTCCGTGGCCGCGGAATCGAGCGACAGGCCCGCGTCTGCCAGGGCCTCGGTCCACCGTGTGGTATCGCCGAACTCGTCCCAGCCGTCGAGGCGCGCGCCGGCGCGGTAGGCGGCCTCGATGACCGGCGCCAGCTCCCGGCCGCCGCGAGCGAGCACGCACTCGAGCTGGGCGGCAGTGGGATCGCTCCAGCTTACGTCGGCCCGCCGCTCTTTGTGGAGTCCATCGGTGATGATCCGCCGCCGGCGCTCCATAGTGTCGGGGTCGGCCTGGGCGACCCACTGGAAGGGTGTGTGGGGCTTGGGGATGAAGGCGGCGACCGATGCGGTCACGACCTTGCCCCGCTTGACGCCCCGGCTCACGGCCATCCTGGCGATGCGCATGATGATGTCCTGGATGGCCTGGGCATCCTCGTCGGTCTCGGTGGGCAGCCCGATCATGAAGTAGAGC
>WJIW01000507.1 GCA_014730065.1 Armatimonadia bacterium
GCCGGGATCAGCACCGGCCGGCGCGAAGGGAGCCTACATCCCGGCGACGATCTCCGAGATCTTCATGAGCAGGGCCTCGGCGGCTTCGGGGCTGATCTTCTTGCCCGCCTGGGCCTCGATATGGTTGGCCAGCGCGCCGAGCATGTTCTTGGCCGGGCGCACCTTGCCACGGTCGTACTGCCTCTCGGCGTTGTCCACCTTCTTGATCAGGCTCCGCTGCATGCGGCGGTCGATGTCGCCACTGTCCACATAGCCCAGGATCATCTCCCGGAGTTGATCGAAGGGGCTGCCTGCCGCGATCAGCTCGACGGTGACTGTCTGCTGATCGGTGCTCACATTGCCCGAGGCATCGGTGGCCGTCCAGGTGACGACGGTGACGCCGATGGGGAATGCCCCCGGCGCATCATTGCCGACCTGGGGCGCCGCGTCGCAGACATCGCTCACGGCCGGGAGGCCCAGGTCGTCGTCGGTGAGGGCCACGCCGTTGGGGTCCTCGGTCTGGATGGTCAGGTCCGCCGGGGCGGTGATGGAGGGAGGCGTGGTGTCCTGGACCTCCACGCTGACGGTGGTCTCGGCGGTATTGCCCGAGTCGTCGACGGCGGTGATGGTGACCTCTGTGGTGCCGAGGGGGAACACGCCGCCGATGGGCGGATCGTAGGTCACGTCGGGATCGGCGTCACAGGCGTCGGTTACCTCCACCGAGACGCTCACCATGGTGCCGTCGGCGCTGGACTGCTCGAAGGGGTCGGGCGTGGTGACGGAGATCGCCGGTGCCGTGGTGTCCTCCACGACGATGGTCACGGTGTCGGTATCGGTGCGGCCGTCCTTGTCGGTGACGGTCAGGGTGATCTCGTGGGTGCCGAGCTGGAGGGTCACCGAGGGCGCGGGACCGGTGGCGATGGTCTCGCCGTTCTCCGACCACTCGTAGGTGATGCCGACGCCGGTGGATGCCGACGCATCGAGGGTGACCCCAGAGCCGGACAGGCTCTCCTGCTCGACGGTCATGTCCTCGCCAGCGGCAGCGACGGGATAGGGAGTGAGGATGCAGGTCTGCCAGACCATGTCGTTGTACTGGCCGACGCACAACACCTGGCCGTGATCGTTGATGGTTCTGGCGTCCGTCAGAAGCCATCCATCACCCGATGCGTCGAGATGATCCTGGAGGACGACAAGCTCCTCGCGTATCCATGCCACGGCCAGGTTAGGCGGGGCCAGGGGGTAGCGAAGGTCGGATGCGACCCAGCCCGCCACGGCGCCATGCTCATTGAGGTCCCGTGCCCGTCCCTTGGGATGGGTGCTCGGAATGGGCAGCGGCAGAGGGGCAGAATCGGGATTGGCCCAGTAGGCGGGCACATGGTTTCCGGCAGCATCCTCCGCCTCGCCGCACAGGGCCATGGCTTCGTTGATGTCCATGGCCAGAGCGTAGTCTTGACCTAGGGTCGGGAGTGGCTCGGGCCCGTTGCCACGCCAGATCAGCCCCACCGCCATGCTGACGGCACTTCGGCCTGCGCCGCCGATCACGACGCCCGCTTCGTTGATCCCAACGGCGATGCCGTTATCGTGGATAGTGGGGTACTCCAACAACCGCAGCCCGTCAGCTTCGGACCATATGAAGGGTCGAGAGCCTGAGGCGTTGTTGGGTACGCAGCTACCCACGACCGTTCCGCCATCCGTGACATCCCACGCCCACCCCTTCTCCAGCTCGCCCGGGGCGATCTCCACAGGTGACGTGGGATCCTTCCACACCAACGGCAGCCACGAGCTTCCGCCATCGATGCGTCTGGTACCGCACACGACACCTGAGGAGTTGATCCTCTCGGTATCGTCTCCGTCCTGCAGCACCGTATGCCCGCCGTCCTCCGACCAGACGAAGGGCATCATCGGGCTTGGCCCCGGCTGTGAGCCTCCGGTGACCATGCCATCGTTATTCATGTCCGTCCCGATCGTCCTCAAGCCCCCTAGGCTCGGAACATGAGTCACCGCATACAACGGCCCTTCAGCAAGAGCCGCTCCGCTAACCGCAAGTAACAGACACAGTACGAGTAGTGCACGTCCATGCACGCGCATGATGAGGTCTCACCCCCATGAGGTTGGTGGCCCGGCCGGGCCACTTCTTGCCACGCTAGACTCCCCCCACCAGGCAGGGCGAAGCCTCCAGTGAGACTGGAGTTCGCGGAAGCATAAGTTGTTACCTTCTGGGAGTACACGAATCAAAAATGGACGTTTCGGTGTGTCAGGAAATAGGAAGGGCTTTTCCGGAATTATGCGCGACAGGCCGGATGTGCTATTTGGTGGATCGCGGCGGGCGGCATCGGACCACTCAGAACGGTAGAGACCACACGCGGCTCCGATGTTACGGGCGCATTCTGCGTTGATCAGTGGGGATCAAGGTTGTGCCGCGCGGGAGGTCAGGCCGCCTGCCGCTCACTGTCATCGATGGCCGGCTCCGGCTCCGCCGCCGAGGCGGGCTCCGGTACGAAGCCTTGGCTGGCCGAGAGTAGGACGACCAGCACCGATCCGATGTTATGCACCAGGGCGCCGGCTATCGGGGTCAGGTATCCACCGCCACTCGCTACCACGGCCAGGGCGTTGAAAGCCAGCCCGAAGACGATGTTCCACTTGATGACCCATAGCATCCGCCGGGACAGGCCGATGACGAAGGGGAGCTTGTCGATCTCGTCGCGCATCAGGGCCACATCGGCCGTCTCCAGGACGACGTCGGTTCCCGCTCCGCCCATGGCCACGCCCACGTTCGCCGCGGCCAGGCCCGGTGCGTCGTTGATGCCGTCGCCTACGAACATCACCCTGTGCCCCTCGGCCTGAGCCCCGCGGATCAGCGCCAGCTTCTCCTCGGGCTTCAGTCTGGGGTGCACCGTCTCGATGCCGGCGGCGTTGGCGACGGCCTGGGCCGCTGCCTCGTAGTCGCCCGACAGCATGGCGATAGTGCCGATGCCCTGGCCGCGGAGCGACGCTACCGTGTGCCGGGCCTCGACCCGTGGCTCGCCTGCCAAGGCGAGCATGCCCAGGGGCTCGGCGCCACGGGTGACCCAGACGACGGACGCGCCAGCTAGCCGCTCCCCTGCGACGCGGGGGGCCTCGTCCTCGCCCGTGGGCGCCCCCACGCTAACGACTTCGCCGTCCACCGAGCCCCGGGCTCCCTGGCCCGGGATCGTCTCCACGTCCTCGGCCGTACGCAGCTCCAGGCCCGCTTCCGAAGCGGCCCGAACGATGGCGTCGGCCAGAGGATGGGTGCTGCTGGCCTCCACCGAGGCCGCGATGCGCAGCAGCTCCTCGCGGTCCACATCACCGGTGGACTCCATGGCGACGACGCGCAGATCGCCATGGGTCAAGGTGCCGGTCTTGTCGAAGTACACCGTGTCCACATGGGCGGCCTCCTCCAGGAGATCGCCGGACCGCACGAGCACCCCCGCCCGGGCCACCCGCCCGATGGTAGCGACGACGGCAGTGGGGGCGGCCAGGATCAGCGCGCAAGGGCAGCCGACGATGAGGACGGTGATGGCCCGATCCATGTCGCCGGTCAGCAGCCAAGTCAGGGCCGCCGCAACCAGGATGACCGGAGTGAACCAGCCGGCGTACCGGTCGATGAGTGCGACGGCTCGGGGCTTCTGAGACTCGGCCTCCTCCACGAGCCGGACGAGGCGGGCAACGGCCGTGTCCTCGCCGACGCGCAAGGCCTGCATCTCGATGGCGCCCGTCTGGTTGAGGGTGCCCGCGTGGAGCACATCGCCGACGCGCCGCTCCACCGGCAGCGACTCGCCCGTCATCGACGACTCATCCACCGATGTGGAGCCTCGAACAATGCGGCCATCGACGGGGATCCGCTCACCGGGCTTGAGGACCAGCGTGTCGCCAGTGGACACGGCCTCAACGGATACCTCCCGGGCCTCGCCGTCGACGAGTACCGTCGCCGTGTCGGGAGTCATCTTGATGAGCGCTTCTATGGACTTGCGCGCCGAGCTGGAGGCGGCTTCCTCCAGCAGCGAGCCGAAGACCATGACGAAGCTGACGACGGCCGCCGTGAGAAACTCACCCTTGATTAGGCAGGCGATGATGGCCAGGCTGACCAGCTCGTCCACGTTCACCTTGCGCTCCATCAGGCCAGCCACGGCACCCCAGATGATGGGGATGCCGTTGATGACCACCGAGACAATGGCCAAGCCGTCGGCGATCCACGGTGGGGCGCCGGCCCGGCTCGCGGCGTAGCTGCCAACGGCCAGGAGGCCCGCAGCGCCGATGCGATAGAACTCGCGGGAGGAGAGCAGCTCCTTGTAGGTGCCTGCGGAGGCGAACCGACCAATCAACGGGTGCCGACCTACCTTTCACCATCCAGTATGCGTCTTTTCCGTCGGGCCAAGGAAGCCCGCGAGGGACACCTCACCCGACGAGCGCCTCGCACCCCAAGTCGTGGTAGGCCGCGAAGGCCCGGTTCAGGCAGGCGAAGGCCTGGCTGCGAGACATCCCACCCAGCAACTGCCACAC
>WJIW01000508.1 GCA_014730065.1 Armatimonadia bacterium
GGCCAAGGAGCGTGCCGAGCGAGCGCCCAAGCGTGATCCCAAGTTCCGCCGCCAGCTCCAGCAGACGGGCGAAGAGCCCGCCGCGCCGCCGGCACCCGCCGCCCCAGTCGATGACGACGGTCAGTACCCTCTGTTCGACGAAGCTCCCGCCTCCGCCGCCGCCATCGACGAGGAGGTCCCGGAGGGCTTTCGCGAGGAGGGCCAGCGGATCCGCGAGGAGGACATCCCCGCCTTCCTTCGCGCCGACCTCGCCCCAGGTGGTGGTGTGGTGGGAAAAGACCAGAGCTCTTCCCACTTGGAGGCCGTGCCTCGTCGGCAGGGCCCCTACGAGCCGCCCGCCGCCGACCTCCTCGACGCGCCGGGTCCCGTCGACGTTCGCCGGCAGGAGCGTGAGACCAAGGAGAACATCGAGATCCTGGAGGACACCCTCACGAGCTTCAAGATCGGAGCCAAGGTGGTCTCCATCGAGCGCGGCCCGGCCATCACCCGGTACGAAGTGGAGCCCGAGAAGGGCATCCGGGTGGCGCGCATCGCCGCCCTAGCCGACGACCTCGCTCGAGTGCTTGAAGCCGTGGACGTCCGCATCGAAGCGCCCGTGCCGGGCACGTCGGTGGTGGGCATCGAGGTCCCCAACAAGACCCGGGGCCTGGTCACCTTGCGGGACATCCTGACCTCCGACGAGATGGTCTCCAACCCGAGCCTCCTTGCCTTCGCCCTGGGCAAGGACATCGCGGGGCGGGTGATCGTCGGCGACCTCACAAAGATGCCCCACCTCCTGGTAGCCGGCGCCACCAACTCGGGTAAGAGTGTCTGCCTGAATACCCTGATTCTGTCCATCGTGTTCCGGGCGTCACCCGATGAAGTGAAGTTCCTGATGATCGATCCCAAGCGGGTCGAGCTCTCCCTGTACGACGACATCCCGCACCTCATCGCCCCGGTGGTCCACGATGCCAAGGAGGCCGCGGGCCTCCTGCGCCATGCCATCGTGGAGATGGAGGAGCGGTACCGCACCTTGGCGGGTCTCGGCGTGCGGAACATCGCCGAGTACATGGAGCTGGCCCAGGAGCGGGACGATCTGGAGCCCATGCCCTACCTGGTGATCGTGATCGACGAGCTGGCCGACCTGATGATGCAGGCGGCGGCGGAGTTCGAGCACTCCATCTGCCGCATCGCCCAGCTCGCCCGAGCCGTGGGGATCCACCTGGTAGTGGCCACCCAGCGGCCGTCGGTCAACGTGGTCACGGGCACCATCAAGGCGAACATCCCCTCTCGCATCGCCTTCGCCGTCTCCAGCCAAACCGACTCCAGGGTCATCCTGGACCAAGTGGGCGCCGACCGACTGATCGGCCAGGGCGACATGCTGTACTCGCCCATCGACGCCAGCAAGCCCAAGCGCATCCAGGGCGCGTACGTGTCAGCCAAGGAGATCAACCGGGTCGTCCAGTACCTCCAGTCCTGGGGTGAGCCCGACTTCGAGCTAGAGCCTCTGCCCGTGGACACCATGAAGGAGCCCGTGGACCTCCCCACTGGGATCGACGATGAGGGCGTGGACGACGACCTCTTCGGCGAGATCGTCGGCTTCGTCACCAGCCAGAAGCGGGTGTCCACGTCCATGCTGCAGCGCAAGTTCCGCATCGGCTACAACCGAGCCGCGCGGCTGATCGACATCCTGGAGGAGAAGGGCCTGGTCGGACCTGCCGACGGATCCAAGCCGCGGAAGGTCATCGCCGGCCTTGCCGGAACGCCTTTGGACATGGGCGACTTGGACGACGACGACCTCGACGAGGCCGCGGGATAGTGCCGCCCAAGGGCGGCATCGAAGGGGACGACGGATCATGCATCAACGGATCATGCGGAGCACGCTGCTCGCCGGGCTCATCGCCCTGACCCTCGGGCTCCTGCTTCCCGCCTGCGAGACGACGGCC
Source organism: Armatimonadia bacterium (assembly GCA_014730065.1). Classification (GTDB taxonomy): domain Bacteria; phylum Armatimonadota; class Zipacnadia; order UBA1398; family UBA1398; genus UBA1398. Next base: position 1,926 of record WJIW01000508.1, read on the forward strand.
ACCTTCAAGCTGGAGCTGGCGGCCACGAGCACCACCCCCGAGGTGGGCGACAGCGTCACAGTGACGGTGACCGTCACGAGGGCGGAAGTGCCTCAGGCGAACGCCAACGTCTCGTGGTCGGCCCAGCCCAGCAGCGCCGCGAGCTTCAGCGAGAGCACCTCGACCACCAACGCCAACGGTGTCGCACAGGTGAGCGTCCAGATTCTGCAGGAGGGCTCGATAAGCGTCACGGCCACGGCGGGCGGGACGAGCCAGTCCGTTACCCTCACCGCCACTGCCGCCGTCGGGCCCCGCATTACCCTGGCCCTGAGCGAGGATCCGGTGACCGTGGGCGACACGTCGGTGGCCACGGTCTCGGTGACCCGGGATGGAGTGGCCCAAGCGGGCGAGACGGTCAGCCTGGCCCTATCGGACCCCACCGTTGCCCAGCTCGATGCGACGACCCTCACCACCGACGCCAACGGCCTGGCCACCGCGACGCTCACGGGGCTGGTCTTGGGCAACACCCAGGTGACCGCGGTGTGGAGCGGGCTGTCGGCCTCGACCATCTTCACCGTCTCCACGAGCACGCTGCCCGAGCGGCTGTTCGTGCTGTCGGGCATCGTCGGCGAGGTCCGGGTCACCGACAACCGGCCCGGGTCAGCGGCCCGAGCCCCCGGCTTCACCGACATCCGCTTCCCCTTCGGAGTGCAGCGTGGCGGGTCACTGATCCTGGCCACCGACGCTAACTTCAACGATGCCTTCGTCATCGACATGACCGATCTGAGCGAGTCGCCCTTCCGGCCCGCCACACTCAATCTCGCCAGTACCAGCCCACGCGAGGAGCTGGTGGGGGCTATCACGCGAGCGGGCGACCGGGTGATCTGGCTCCGGCGACAGGGCAGCGACACCCAGATCGTCGCGGCCGACCTGGATGGCAGCGACGAGCAGGTGCTGCTCTCGGTGACTACCGCCGCGGCGCCCACGGCCATGGCCCTCTCGCCGGACGACACCATGGTCGCCTACACGACCGTCGGCGGTGAGGTGCGGGTCCTGGACGTGGCCGGGGGCACGCCCAGGGTTCTCGATCTGGCCCAGTCGACGGCACCCACTGGCCTCGACTGGCTCGGCATGGACACCCTCGCCGTCGCGGTCTCTCAGTACCGCAGCACGGGCGCGGCGGCCTTGCTGCGAGTGCCCGTCAGCGGGGCCTCGGCCAGCCTGCTATTCCGTGGCAGCAACGGGCTCATCTCCGCCCCCTCGGCGGTGGCCGTCGACGCGAAACTGAACGTCATCTTCGATGAGCTGGACCCCACGGGCAGCCAGTCGGAGATATACCGCCTCGACGCCCCCGACTACGATGAGCGCGTGACGGTTCTGGGCCGCGACACCACCGACGTGCGTCCGGCCCTAAGCCGGTTCTAGGAGCGCGGCGCGGGTTACGCGCCGATCATGCACTGGCTGGTCACTCGCCCTCGCCCGCCGGCGTCAGGTCCCTGACCTGCCGGGCGACGTCGGGATCGTCGATGGCCTGCGCCACCTCGTCCAGGGCGCTAGCCAGAGCATCGAGCTGCTCCCCGGCCCGGGCGCCGGCGACCATGCGGCGGGCGAGCCGGACGGCGTGGCCCGCGTTGGCGGTTTCGCGGAGGTAGCGGGCCAGGTAGTGCACGGCTTCGTCGAGGTCGGCCTCATCGCAGGCCCCCTGGTACGCGTGGATCAGCGCCGCGCGCGATAGGGCCGCGTCGCGGGGCCCGACGCGGGGATCGGCCAGGAAAGGCATGCCTGCCCACTCGCCCCGCAGGGCCAGCTCCTCGAAGTTGGTTAGCCTGAGCCGCTGGGGAGCCAGCTCCTCGAGGGCGACCTCGGGCAGCACTTGGATCCTGCGGACGGGCATGCCCGAGGCCAGGGGATCGCCCAACAGCGCGTTCTTCCACGGGGTCCAGTAGAAGTCGCCGGGGCGCTTGCGGAAGGCGACGGCGGCGGGCCAACCGGCTTGGTTCTCGCCGAGGGCGACGCCGTGGGCTCGGAAGCTCTGAAGGTACGGCTCGTTCAGGGCACCGAAGAAGCCGTACGCCCCCAGGGCGATCCACCGGCCCGTGATGGCATGGGGATCGAGGGGCCGCCCGGCGGCATGGCTGTGGGTGTAGCTAACGAAGGCGGGGCCCACGTGGAGGATGTCATCGGCGATGCCGCCCGTGTCCACGCTCCAGTCGCGGAAGCCGCCCGAGGAGTTGGCCGCGATGCGCCGGTAGCCCAGCGGTACGGAGAGGTCATTGTGCCACCGAGAGAGGGTTGCCTCCGAGTGGCTCAGCAGATCGGCCGAGGCATCGGACGCTCCGAATGCCGGTAAGGCCCGGCCGAGCCGGAAAGCCCCCCAGGGTCCCCCGTCGCCGTAGGTGTCGAAGAGATACCCGTCGCCGCCCCCGAGGAACAGCGAGCAGCTCACCTGGTAGACGGCATAGGCCGGGTCGGGGCCGAGGCGGCCGGCGAAAGCCCAGGGGACGTCGTCGCCTCCACGGAACAGCACATCATCCATGGCGCGCACGCCCGGTTCCAGCCCCATGGGGTACTGGGTCCGGTAGGGTAGGTCGGCGGCGATGGCGACGAAGTCCACCGCATCGCCCAGCTCGTCGTAGGCAAGCTGCGCATTGGCAAGTGCCGCGTCGATCTCGGCGCGCAATGCCGTGCATTCGTCGTGTGTGGCCGTGTCGGTCAGCGTACCCGGCAGTTGGACCGGGACCGCGGGCACTCGATGACCGGCCGCGTAGAGGGCTGCAGCGCAGGCCATGCCATCACTGGGATCCCAGAGCACGACGGCAGCCGGCCGCGACCCCACCTGGGTAGCCAGGGCGAGCGAGTCAGGAGTGGTCGGCTCGCCGAGGGCCGGGGCGTAGTACACCGCCTCGGGCTCAAACGCCTCGATGAACAGCCGGCAGTACCAGGCGTCCTCGAGGAGCACCGGCCAGCGAGCATTCTCCGGCCACCGGCGCAGCTCGCGCATGAAGGCCGGCTCGTCTCCGGCGACCACCACCACGGGCAGCACCGGGGGGCCGTTGGCCACGGCTTCGGCGGCACGCTCTCCCGTCCGCTGCATCTCGAGCCGGGCCCGCATGAGTCGGGCGTATCCGCCGCCCGGGTCCTGTCTCTCCACCCGCTCCACCAGGGCCGTCAGGTCCACGCCCTGGTCGCCCCCCTCGGCCGCGTCCATGAGCTGGAAGGCCAGTGCCAGCGACCACGGCGATCGGGGCGCGAGAGCGGCGGCGGCCTCGAACAGAGCCGAGAGGGCAGAGGTGTCGGTGGACTTCACCGACGTCGCCAGATCTGCGAGGCACCGAGCGCGCAGCTCGCCGCTCAGGCTGTCGTCCTCGGCGAGGGCGCGGAGCTGGTCGAAGCCACGCTGTGGGTCCTCGCCCTCGGCGGGCGCGAAGGCGGCGACCTCGGCGAGCCTGATGCGAGGCAGGCCGCCGTCCATGGCGAGCGTGTCCCCGGGCAGCGACCGCAGGATCTTGCCGCATTCCGCGTGAGCGTTCGAGCGCCAGTGGGCTTCGGCCAGAAGGACCGACCCCTCGACCGATGGCTCGTCACCCGCCAGGGCCGCCTCGATCAGCTCAGGACGGCCTGCCGCCGCGGCCAGCTCGAGAAGCTCCCGCCGATCAACGCCGGCCAGCGACCCCTCGCCCTCGCCTAGTAGGGCGCGAAGCCGCTGCCCCCGCTCGACCAGAGTGGGCAAGGCGTCCGGGCCCATGGCGAGCGCCTCCTCGAAGCTGACCCGGGCCAAGGGCGCACCCCCGGCGTCGGTCACGAGGAGCCCGGGGCCGTACCTCCGTCCCTCGGAAGCGCCCAGCCACAGGCCTGCGTGTGCCACGTCCACGTCGCCGATCGCCGTCGCGACCACGTCCCACCGAACGGCGCAGTGGAGCGGGAGAGAGTCGGTGCCAACGAATAGCAGCACGAGGCGGCCGCTCTCTCGGGCATCGGTGAGGGCCGCCTCGTAGTCCAGGGCCGGGTAGCCGCCGTCGGCCAGGCAAGGCCCCGCGGCGAGTGCGGCGAGGAGTATCAGGCGGATCACCATGGCGCTCCCCGTCTCACATCCCGGGCTCCTATCGCACCAGGATGCTCGGCGCGCTGTACACCTGTTGGCCGATCCGAATGGGGATCGTGGGCCAGTCACCGGTATCCGTGAGGTTCTCAAGGGTGCCATCCTCGTGGAGGAGCACTGTGTCCTCGACCTTGGCGCCCTGGATAGTGGGGTTCCAGGCGAAGGCCATGTTGGCTTGGATCTCCATGGGTGCGCCGGGGTAAGTGACCCACTCGCGCTCCTCGTAGGCGATGGCTCCGCCCTGGTGGTGCATCTGCCATTCGTCGGGCCAGCCGACGGCGGCGTATGCCTGCTGGCCAGCGGCCATTACGTCGCCGGCGGTGTTGCCCGCCTGGGTGGCGTCGAGATAGGCGCCGCAGACCTGGGCGCATCCACGGAGCTTCCGGCCCAGCTCCGCGGGGATGGTCCCGAAGTGGACGTACCGCGTCACAGCGGTAACGAGGCCCCACTTTTTGGCACAGATGTTCACCTGGACGTAGCTCTCGATGGGCTTGTCGGTGGCGATGGGGTGGCGGTACGAGAAGATGCGCTCATCGCTGGCGATGAGCAGTACCGTGGGCTGGATGTCGGTCCGCATCAGCTCGTCGGAGATCATCGCCTGAACCTGCTTCTCGGTCATGCCGGGCTCGATAGCTCGGCAGACCCGCTCGCAGGCCGCTGCCGACTCCTGGCCGAGCCAGCGGTACTTCTCTATCTCAGGCGGCGTCAGCACCATCCGAAGGCCGCGGAGTGCTTCGGTCTCGTCCGTCGCCATGGGTGTATCGAAGTCGCTGGCCAGCGGGCGTCCCTGGACGATGCCGTTAACCCGGTCGGCCATGGGGTCGCCATCGCCCTGGCCCTCATACCACTCCCACACCAGGCCCTCGTACCCGATGGGGCCCAGCTCCTCGTTCTCCATCCGGGGTGCCTCCGAGTTGCTGCACAGATAGTAGCGATCCCCGCTGAGGGTGATGAGGAGCGTGACGGGACCGCGCTCGGTGGCCGTGACGACCTGCATGTCCGCGCCCGCCGTGATCCACTGGAAGTTCCGGTACTGGTTGATGAGGATGGCATAGTAGCCAGCCTCGGCGAGCCACGTCGTCAGCCGCTCCATCTTCAGAGCGATCTCCTCGCTGCGCTGGTCCTCGGTGATGACCGGTGGGGAGAGGGCGGAGTCGCCGAACTGAGCCTGGGCAGCGCCGCCAAGCATGACCAGTAGCGTCAGTGCTATCAAGAGGTTTCGCATAGGAACCTGCCTCCTCGGTCGATGGCCTACGCCCTCTCGGTTCCGGCGCGCCGGACTCGTCACCTCCACGCCGCGAACCCCTCGCCGCTCCCGCCGGTTGGTGAACATGATGAGTGGTTGGTCCGTTCTTCGCTTGATCCAGATACTTGCCAAAAGGTCATCCTTCATGCCAATAGCTAGAGCCAAAGAAGCGGCCGCCAGGCCGGCGGCCGATGCGCTACGTCTGTTGCTCGATTGTGGCGCCGATCTGCCCCCGGCGGGCGTCGGTCTGTCGCCCTCGGAGAATGCCTTCGTGTGGCTATCGCGTTTGGTGGTCGATGCGGCGTGGAGTCCGCAGGCCGCGGAGCATGATCCCGAGTCCACCCGGCGTCGCTTGGCCGCGGTCCTCGGGGAGTCCTTCGGACCGGGTGCCGAGGCCGAGTTCCCCCTTCTGGTAGCCGCCCGAATGGCCGATGCCTCGCGCGGGGCGCCGTCCACCTTCGCTGAAGCCGCGAAGGCCGCGCGGCACCTTGACCCAGCCCAGATCGGCCACGACCTGCTTGGCGAGCTATACGAGACCCATGTGGACCGGGCCGAGGACCAGCCGCGAGGCCAGCACTTCACGCCCCGCCCAGTGGCCGACCTGATCCTCAGCCGCGTGTCCCGGGTCCTGCCCTGGGGCCGGATGTACGACCCCGCGATGGGTACCGGCCGCTTCCTGGTAGGGCACCTGGCGCGGATGCGCGAGCATGGCGCATCGGGCCGGGAGCTGATCGAGTGCTCGGCGGGCTCGGAGCTATCCCGGGTTAGCCACTGTCTGGCGCAGGCGAACCTGCTACTTCAGGTGGCCGCGGCGGGGCACGATGGGCCACTGCCCGCGCCCCGGCTGATGCTCGAGAACAGCTTGTGGGCCCTCGGCGAGGGACGCAAGGCGGAGCATGAGATCTGCTGCGCCAACCCCCCGTATGTAGGCGAGCGGCGAAACAAGCAGCTCTTCGACCGGCTGATGCGGGAGATCCCGAGCCTCACGGTGCGCCGGGCGCCCAGGATGGACCTGTTCTACTACTTCGCCGAGCTGTGCCTGGAGGTCACGCGGCCCGGCGGAGCCATCGGCCTTCTGACCACCGCCTACTGGTTGACCGCCGATGGGGCCGCCGGGCTCCGCGAGCGACTACATGACCGTGCTCACGTGTTGGAGATCGTGGATTTCGGAGATCAGAGACTCTTCGGCACCGCGGGCGGGCAGCATAACCTGGCCGTCATCCTGCGGCGGCGATCCGGTGACGGGCTATCGGAGGCCGATCGCCCCATGGCCTGGGCGAGGGTGCGCGCCGGCGCCCCCCTGGACGTGACGTGCATGCGGATCGGCGAGGCCCTGGACGAGGCCGTTGCAAGGCAGGGCTCGGTGGAGAACCTCTCGGTGACGGCAGGCGTGGGCGACATGGTTCGGCCCGATGGCCCTTCTGGCGTGTGGCACATCCCCGCCGGGCGCCGGCGCGAGCAGGTGCTGGAGGCCATCACCTCGGCAGGAGTCCACCTCGGCAGCCTGGCCACGGTAAGCCAGGGCCTGATCAGCGGCGCCGACCGGGTGTCCCAGGCAAATGTGGATCGCCTCGAGGGGGCCGAGCCGGAGGATGTGGGACGCGGGGTGTTCGTGCTCACCCCCGATGAGCTGGCCGAGGCCAGGATCCCCCAGGACCATCCCCTCGTTCAGCCCTTCGTGAAGAACTCGGAGCTGGAGAGATTCGCGCTGACCGCCGTGCCCCGGTTCCGGCTGCTCTACTTGGACGAGACCGCCGATCCCGTGTCTGATCCCGCCATCGAGGCCCACCTCCGTCGCTACCGGTCGCTCCTGGAGGCGCGGAGAGAGGTCGGGACGGGTGCCATCCCCTGGTGGCGCCTGCACTGGCCCAGGGCCCGCAGCCTGTTCGAGCAGCCGAAGATCCTGTCGCCCCATCGGGCCCGCCGGAACACCTTCGCCTACGTGGAGTCACCCCTGTTCGCCAGCGCTGATGCGTACGTGATTGGGGACGCGGACCCCGGCGAGCTCGTTCGCCTCACTGGCCTGCTCAACTCCTCGGTAGCGGACTTCTGGTTCGCCCACCGAGGCAAGCGGAAGGGCAGTCAGCGGGAGTACTACGCCACTCCGCTGCGCACCATACCGGTCCCGCACCCGGGCCGGTCGGAGGCGGCGCCTGAGCCCCGGCTCGCCGACCGGGCGCCCTTGGATGAGGCGATCGTGGACCGGGTGACCTGGGCCGCGGAGAAGGGCGACTGGCTGGCGGTGGATAGCGCCATCCGCAGGATCGCCGGAGCCATCATCGATCTTCGCACCCGCCCGGCCACTAGTGACCTGCACGAGATCGCGCTGGAGATCGTTGAGGAGCGGCGGCTGGAATCGCTACTCGATTCCGTGGTTGCCGTGCGGTACGGCCTGTACGGCGACAACGCCTGGATGTACGAGGTCGTCCTCGAGGCGAGCTCCGACTGATTCAGCGCGACGTCGGCGCCGGGTCGCCGTACTCCATGAAGGCCTCAGAGGCCACCGCTTGGTACTCGGGCTCGAGCCCCAGGGCTTCGTTGCTCCCGTAGTAGCCGGCGACGAACCCTCCCCCGTACGATCCCAGCTTCTCCACATACTCCTGGGCGGCGTTGCGGATCTTGCGCTTGTCCTGGGTCTGGAGGGTGGTCTGGATGTCCACGGGGCACCAGAAGTGCATCTTGCCGCCGAAGTTCTCGGCCAGGAAGTCGATACCGTGTAGCTCGGGCTGGTCGAACTGGCAGCAGTCGATACCGGCCTCGAGCCAATCCCCGATTACGTCTTTGACGTAGCCGCAGGAGTGGAACCATACGTAGAGCCCGCGGCTGTGCGCGGCCCCGCAGAGCCGCTCGAAGCAGGGGAGGAAGATCTCCCGGAAGGCGGCCGGGCTGACGAGAAGCCGGTCCTGGGTGCCCCAGTCCTCGCCGGACATGACGGCATCCACGCCCGCGTCGGCGTAACGGTAGATCTGGCGCTCCAGGATGTCGGTGACCCGGCCCATCAGGTCCTTGACGCGCTCCTTGTCGCCCGCGCAGTCGGCCAGGAAGTTCTCCATGCCGCGCATGTACCGGGCTACATCGAAGGGCCACCGCATGCCGCCCATGACGAAGTACCCCTCATCGTGAAGCTCCTTGGTGCGGGTGCGGGTGGCCTCGTACAGCTCGGCGGCGTCGAGCTGGGGCCATTGGTAGGTCTCGAGGAGGTCCCACGACTCTTGGATGACTCCCTTGTACACCTCGCCCTTGGTGATGGCTTCCAGGCGCCGCCACTCGTTGCCCCACTCGTCGATCATGTCCCAGTAGGCGCCATGATCCTGCCAGCCGCGGGCCCGGCTGTTGTGTGGCGGGGAGTGGCCCACGCCACGCAGGTCGGAAGGGAAGCCGCCGCCCATGCCGTACGCGATGCGACGTGGCCCGGCGAACTCCATGCTGGCTCGTACGATCTCTCGGGGTGTCATGTGGGCACGGTTCGCCGAGGGGCCGCCGGTCCCTGCGTCGAGCGTCGGCGGCTTGCCTTCGTCAGTCACCGACCCGGGCCGCCCGCCACGCTCGGCCCTGGTCGAAGCTCGCGAGCCACAAGATCCCGCCATCGGAGGCGATGCCCATGTCCTCATCCAGGAAGGGCCGCTCGGCGAAGCTCCTGAGCCCGCCGCCGGGGTCGGACTCGATGATAAGGCGGGAGAACCCATCGATATGCCATATGGAGCCGTCGACGGTGGCCATGGGGCCCGGGCTGGGCCCTGCCAGCTCCGACCACTCGGGCTTGCCGGGGTCGGCCGGGTCGAAGTGAGCTATTGCGCCCATGAAGTAGTCGGCGATCCACAGCTCGCCGCCAACCATCGCGGGCGGACCGATCCACTCCATGCCTTCCAGGGCTCGGCACCGCAGCTCCCCGCCCGCCTCGGCGTCGAGGACCAGCAACCGATTGGGCTCGGCCAGGGTGATCCACAGCTTGCCTTCGGCCCACGCGAGGCCGCGGGTGTTATCGTGAGCGAGCGGCAGGCGCCTAGCGATGGTGCCATCCTCCGGCGATAGGCCGACGACCTGACCGTCGCCCGGCAGGGCGGTCCAGAGCAGGCCGTCACCGAAGGCCAGGTGACGAGCCCCCGAAGGCAGATCCACGGGGTCGGATAGACGCCACTCGAGCGGCAGGGGGTCGGCCTCACGCAGATCATCCAGCAGGCCGTGGAGCGCCAAAGCCCGGATGACGGGGAAGGTATGGTGGTCGCCCCAGCTTCCGTCTTCGCGCTGGCCGCGCAGGATGACGGGCAGCAGCTTCCGGAGCAGCGCTCCCGCCTCGGGAAGGTCGATGACCCCGCAGGCTTGGACGAAGCCGTACGGGTCCTTGTAGGTCAGGCAGCCCGCGTCGCTCGTGCGGTCGGTGATCCAGGTCAGCACCTCGCGGACCACCGGCTCGGAATTGACGATGTCCCGGGCATCCCACAGGGCCTCCAAGTACAGCTCCTGGCCCCAGGGACAGAGCTTGTAAGGGCCGTCCCACACCTCGCGCCGATCGATCATCTGCTGGGCCGCGGCCTGGACCTTGGGGTCATCGGTCAAGCCGAGCTGGCACAGCGCCCGAACGCCGCGGACCTGGATGGTGCCGAGGTTGTCGCCATCCTCGTCACACTCCTCGGCGCGGACCAGCTCGACGATGCGCTGGACCTCGGCGCGCTGGGGATCAACGCCCAGCTCGATCAGTTGCAGGAGCCGGTCGCATGTGTCCTTGATGCTGCCGCCGATGAGGCCGCTCGGCTCCTGCTCGGACAATACCTCCTCGATACGGGCCTGGAGAATGGCCTCGTCGCCCGGCTCGGGGGCCTGGAGGACGTGCCTTCGGATGAGGGCCGCCTGCACGGTATCGGCCCGGTTGACGTAGGGGAGGGGATCGTGGCGGAAGCCGCAGGTAACCGTTGGCGCCGGCATGGCCTGGGTGAGGGGCGCGAGGGCCCCCAGGATAAGAGCGCTCCCGATCATCATCATTGCCACCACCAGTGAGCGCGTTTCGTAATGGGTTCGGCGGGGGGAGCAGCCATGCCTGCATGGGCTACGCCCTCGATGGGTGGGGGGCGTCCCCGCCCGGCGTGGGCGTGGCCCTGGGGCCCCGTGTCCGCTCGCGGAGTAGGGAGACAGTGTCTTGTGCGAACCCCCTGTAGTCCCCCTTCGGGAAGGGGGACGGCATGCTCTCGTCCCCCGCAGTTTCGCGGGGGGACCACAGGGGGGTCCACCGTAGTGGCCTGCGCCCAAATGGGAGCCGGCGGCTCTGCCCTCACCTGACCTCTCGCATCGCTGGGAGCGACAGCAGAGGGATGTCGGGCTCAGGATCGGCGGCTTGGATGGGTGGGCAGGGCGTCCCCGCCCGACCTGTGGCATGCCGCAGCCCCGGCCCGCAATCCATCGCGGCCGAGCCGTGAACCCAGCCCCTCCCTGCGTCGCTTACAACTCCAGGACTTGCCCACCAGGATTCTGTGGCAATACAGAGAAAGTGGTGGCGGCTAGCCGGAGGTCCCGCTGAATGAGATTCCCGAGTGTTCTCAGGTTGCTTCTCGTCCTCGTGACCCTCTGTGCCTCGATGCCCCTGCTGGCCCAGGAGGCCGATCCTGCTCAGCAGGATGGGGACGATGAGCCCGACTACATGGCGGCCATCGACGCGGCTGCACCTCGCCGTCACAAGGTCCATCAAGCGCCCCCCACCCGGCCTCTGGCCGAGATGGCCGCTGCGGCCACAGACACCTACCGACCGGGCCCGATACTGTCTCGGGGCCCCGGTGACCCGATCATGTACCGCGGGCCTTTCGTCCTGAAGCGCACGCCGATCCTCGCCGAGCACAAGCACCCGTGGCACTACGGCATCTCACTCCGGGTGATCCGGACCCTGCGTTACTATCCCTTCCTTGCCTTCGATGTGTACATCGACCATGGCGACCGGTTGCGCCTGATCGCGACCAACTTCGTGTACAACAGCGTGGAGGTTCCCGAGGGCACCGACTTCATCGTGGTGGATGAGCTGGGCGGCCTCGGCTATGTGGAGGTACCCCACGTTGATGGCAACACCGACAAGTTCATGGTCCTGCGCCTGGCCGATAACACGCTGAAGGTGACTCGGATCGATCAGGATGGCGTCGGCGTCTACGCCGCGTACACCATCTCCGGTCGCGTGTGGGCCAA
>WJIW01000509.1 GCA_014730065.1 Armatimonadia bacterium
GAGCGGGCGGGGGTGGGGGCGGCCCCGAGGCACGGTCGGCAGCCGGGGGCGGGCCACCGCCCCGGCTCATCTCCAGGAGCTTGTCCAGCTCGCCCCGATCCAGCCAGACCCCCTTGCAGCCGGGGCAGATGTCGATCATCACACCCTCACGCTCGATCTCGCGTAGCTTCTCACCACATACGGGACAGTTCATCTAACTTCCCCTTCCAGGATCTCCGCGTCGGCGGGGTCGGCGCTCTCCTCGGCCGCGGTCTTGGCCACCTCATCCCTCGTGAAAATGGCCGCCAATCGCGTCGGACGGTCCAGGATGAACCCTATGGCGGTAATGAGGTAGATCAGCGAGAGCAGCAGGCGGGTGTAGGCGCCCGCTGGGGCCAGCTCGTAGATGCCCGAGAGCTGATCGAGGGCCCTCGGCGCGACAAACTGCGCCACGAACAAGCCCAGCAGCAGCGCGCCCTGACCCACGCTAAGGGAGCCGCCGGCGACCAGCACCACCGCCAGCACCGACTGGGCAGCCGTGAGCAGGATCTCCTGATGCTGGAAGCTCTCCAGAGGAATGGGCGAGGCCAAGCTGCCCGAGGAGATCGCGTAGACGGCGGGGATCATGCCCACCAGCAGCGTCCATTGGTTCAGCTTCGCCGACAGCATGCTCCCCAGCCCGAGGCTCGGTTTGCCCTGAAGGGTGAACATGATGGCCAGGAGGAACTCCGGCGCTTCCGAAGCCAGAGGTGCCAGCCACTGCACCAGCAAGAACTCATCGATGCCGAGCTGGGTGCCCGTTCCCACCAGCCCCTCGGAGAACCGCTCGGCGTTGGCGAGGATGGCCCCCGCGGCCAGGACCAGCAGGCCTCCCAGGGCCAGGCGTCGCTTGACCTTGGGCAGGGCGACCAGGTAGGCCGCCGGTCCCTCGACCTCGGGCTCCTCCACCTCCCGTTTGGCGCTGAGGATCAGGTACCAGACGAAGATCCCGATCAGGATGACCCCGTCGTACCACACCAGGCTCCCCTTCATGGGGATGACCAGGGCGTAGAGGGAGGCCACACCCAGGAACCGGATCTCCAGATCCCGATGCCCCTCCAGGGCCACGGTCTTGCGGTACTTGAGCCAGAACAGTATGGCGATGGCTGCCCAGCCCACCCCGATGATGAGCCGGTTGGCGCCCGTCATGTTGGCGATGGCGTAGTGAGCGTACTCGGATTCCGGGTACTGGCCGGCCTGCCACGTGAAGTACATGTCCACCGCGTACTCGGGCAGTACGGTGATAAGGGCGATGGCGGCCAGGGCCAGAGCCTGGGATACATCGGCCTGGCCCGCCTCGCAGGCCCACAGCAGCAAGAAGCTGGACGCGAGGATGGTCATCCCCGCCGTGGTGGCGGCCAGGATCGGACTGGGATGGGGCGTCACGAACACCAGGACGATGCCCACGGTGGAGCAAGCGGCGGCAATCAGGATCAGCCAGACGGCTCGGTTCAAGCGTAGACTCTCCTCGGGCGTACACGCACCTTCGCAAGCGACGCGCTATGCGCGCCCCTGCCAAAGGTCTCACACCCGCAGTGGAGCCGGTCGGGTGGCCAGGAGACGACGTCTCCGTAGTGTTGGCCGGGCCCGGGGCGCCCTCGCGCCCTGTTACTCCCCCTTGGCTGACAGCGTGATTATAGCACGGCTCCAGTGTAAGGGAATCCGGAGCCGGATTTGGTGGTATTGCACGACGTACCTGCCACAGCATAGGCGCTACCCTGGAATCAGCTCTGGCCCGCGGCTAATCCCATGCACCTCCCGGGCCTGGCAGGAGAGGACATCAACCACCCCAATGAGGACATTCGTCATGGAATCCATCGGACAGACCGGCTTCAAGGACAAGCCCGTTCCCGAAGCGGGGCCCAATGACGCCATCGTCAAGACCACCGTGGCCCTGGTCTGCACTTCCGACACCCATACCCTGAAGGGCGCCATCGGAGATCGCGACGATCTTACCCTCGGGCACGAGGCGGTTGGGGTGGTGGAGTCCGTCGGCGAGGCCGTCGAGCAGTTCCAGCCCGGCGACCGGGTCGCCGTGGGGGCCATTACCCCGGACTTCGATGATGTGAACTCCCAGAATGGCTACCCATCGCAATCGGGGGGCATGCTCGGCGGATGGAAGTTCGCGAACATCAAGGACGGAGTGTTCGCCGATTACTTCCACGTGAACGACGCCGACGCCAACATGGCCCGCATTCCCGACAGCATCGCAGACGAGAAGGCCGTGTACGTGACCGACATGATGTCCACCGGCTTCATGGGCGCCGAGCGGGCGAACATACCGGTCGGGGGAACCGCCGTGGTCTTCGCCCAAGGCCCCGTGGGCCTGATGGCAACGGTGGGCTGCACACTCAGGGGCGCCGGTCAGGTCTTCGCCGTTGAGTCGGTCGACGAGCGGCAGGAGCTAGCGCGCCGGTACGGGGCGTCGGAGGTCATCGACTTCACGGAGACCGATCCCGTGGAGACCCTGATGGACCTGACCGATGGCGAGGGTGTCGACTCGGCCATCGAGAGCCTCGGGGCTCAGGTGACATTCGAGGGGTGCATCCGCGCCACTCGCCCCGGCGGCACCATCTCGGTGGTGGGTTACTTCGGCGAGGGCGACTATGTGAAGATCCCCCGCGAGGACTGGGGTGTCGGTATGGGCGGCAAGAGCATCAACACGGGCCTGTGCCCCGGCGGCCGCCTGCGCCTCCAGCGCCTTCTCAGGCTTCTGGAATCGGGCCGAGTCGACCCCACACCCATGACCACCCACGAGTTCGGCTTCGATCAGGTGGACGAGGCCCTGCGGCTCATGGATACCAAGGAAGACGGCGTCATCAAGCCCCTCATCCACTTCAACGGAGGTTAGCGAGCTCCGGAGTGGCGGATCGGAACGGAAACCCCGCGGTGAGTTGTGGCTCCCGCGGGGTTCTCCTCGCCTGTCGCTATTACCTAAAGTGGAGCCGGACTGGAGAATGGACCCCTCCCGGCAATGACGCTGGACCGCTGGGCGCCAGATTCTGCTCTGCCTTTCAGGAATCCGTGTCGAGTTAGAGCCGAATTGAGGCATACACCCCCTAGAAGCCATTCCCGGCGCCGGCCTTGCCGGTGACCGTTGGGGGTCAGTCGTATGCTACGTCACAGACGCATTAGCGCGACCGTACGCTGCCGCGGCCTCACCCTGGTCGAAGTCCTTCTGGCGATCGTTATCGTCTTGGTGGGGATCACCGCGGTGGTGGGCCTTCTCACCCACGCATCGGCCTCCGAGGAGCGGGCTCGCCAGAAGCTCCTTGCGTCCGCGGCCTGCCAGGACCTGCTGGGAACCATGGAAGACGCGCCCTTCGCCGAGATCGATGCGGCGAACCCCGCCTGGAGCGAGACGGACATCGAGGCCGCCCTGGCCAGCCAGCAGATCCCCAATCCCGACGCGACCATCGAGATCGAGCCCTGGCCCGCCTCGGCGACCCAGCATCTGAAGAGAGTGCGGGTGCGGGTCGACTATGGCGGCGATGGCCCCGATTCCTACGTGGAGTTCGAGACCCTGTTCGCCGACGAGTTCGAGAACATGTGAGCCCGTCCGACCAACCGCCTTGGGGGCGATCCCAATGAGACTTCCAGCACCAAGCCCCGCCGCAATGATGCGGCGACGCGGCTATACCCTCATCGAGATGCTCGCGGCCATCGGCGCGCTGCTGATGGTCTTCGGGGTCCTGGGCCAAGCCCTGCTCCAGGGCCTGGACAGCGTGGCGCGGACCCGGGCGGCACACCGCTCGGCCAGCGGCGCCTCCATGGCCCTGGCCAACGCCATGCACGATCTGGGGGATGCGGCGGTCATGACCACCTGCGGCTCAACGCTGGTGCGGTACCGCCGACCCATCCTGGATAGTGACGGCAAGTACGTCATCGTGCCCCGGGGCGAGAATCCTGGGCCCTTCACCCACGTCGCTCCGGGCGGTGAGGTGGAAGTGTCCTTCAACGCCGACGAGGGCAAGCTGTACCGCATAGATTTAGAGGCCTACCCGCCCGAGGTTGAGGTGGTGGCTGAGGGCCTTCAGAGCGTGAAGTTCACCTACGAGGGCCGAGATCCAACCGTCGAGACCCTGTCCCCCTGGGACATGGACTCGGTGACCGTGGAGCTGGTGAGCGACGGCACCTCGGGCAACCGCTCGGCCAGTGAGACCGTGACCAAGACCGTCAAGCTTCGCAATCACCTCTAGGAGGGGTGAGAAACATGAGAACTAGGAGCATAGGCCGCCAGCGCGGATCGGTGTTGGGC
>WJIW01000510.1 GCA_014730065.1 Armatimonadia bacterium
GGCCGGAGGGCTCTCGACACTCACGCCGCTATGGGGTGGTGTCCGAGCGTCGCCTCGATACACTCACGGCGCTCCGCCTGCGTGTAGAGTTTCTGGAAGGTGCCCCGGCCGGTGACGTACGCCTCCCAGGCCGACATGGGCCGGTTCGATGGGCTGGTGGAGGGCAGCGGACTACAGGCCACGTGGAAACGGCGGCTACATCAGTGAACCGGTGGAGTTCGGGGGTCTCTGTGACCCAGGCACACCAGTGCCCAGCAGACGTGGCCATCGGCAAGCGCGACGAAGGTGGCCTGTAGCGACCCCGGAACTTCGGTGATGACCGATCCACGGATGAGGGTGGGAGTCCACATGCCAGGAACAAGTGACGCCATACGCGTCATCGAGCTACCAATCTACTCGGAAGCGCGACTGCTCATCCGGGCGATCGAAGGAAAGGCAGAGTCCGCTCTCCGGGGCATGGTTGCCACTCTGCTCGCGCAGACAGGCACGCCCCAGGAGCCACTGGACTGGACACAGCCAGAGACGTGGATCCCCGAGCGGCTCGATGGCCCGGAAGAGGACCTCGCACGGGAGATGTGGGCGGACGGCGATGGCGCGTTGAACCCACGCTACATTGGCGGCGCGCTTTCGTTCGTTCGTGCACACGAGCTGGTGGTGGCCGACGATGGACGCTTCTCTGTCACCGAGCGAGGGACGTCCTTCCTGCAGGGCGACCCGTGCGTCGTGCGAGAGCTGGACTCCATCGAGGGCGTAATCACCGTCCTGGAGATCCTTGAGCCCTTGGGGAACGCTCGCCGTGCCGATCTGCTACCCGAGTGGCGCGAGCATCTGAAGGAACACCCCACCATTCGTTCCGCCAACAGCGTGAAATCAGCCCTTTGGCACAGGCTGCGCAATCTTCGGGAGCGCGAGCTGGTAGCCCGCGAGGGGCACACCTACACCATCACCGTTGTTGGAGCCGAACAGCTGTCGTCGGCCGCCGGCGCCGGGAGTGACCCCAAGACGGAGATCCTCCGGTCCATCACTGCCTACAACAAGGCTCAGCGCGAGGCGCTGCTGGTGCGCCTCCTTGAGCTGGAGCCCAAGGCGTTCGAGGATCTCATCGGCAGGCTGCTTGATGCGATGGGCTACGAGGACGTGGAGGTCACGCGGATCACTGGCGATCTTGGTGTCGACGTCAAAGGCTCGATCCAGTACGGCATCACCACGGTCACGGAGATGGTGCAGGTCAAGCGCACGCAGAGCAGCATTGGCCGCAACGTCCTCAGCCAACTGCGCGGCGACCTACCTCTCCATGACGCGATCCGCGGGACCCTGGTCACGCTGGGCGGCTTCACCAAGGAGTGCGAGGAACTTGCTCTGGATCCCCGTGCGGCCCCGATCACCCTGATCGACGGACTGAAGCTCTTGGAGCTGCTTGTTGAGCACGAGATCGGAGTGGTTCGAGCTACCCAAGAGATCATCGAGATCGACGAGGACGGTCTCCGTGCCACTGCACCCGAGCATGAGGAGTTCGTCAACCTGTGAAGACGGCAAGCCGTGGCTGAGTGAGACGCAGGTGAGCCGGGCCGAGGGCCTCATGGAGCGGCGCATGGAGCCCACCCGGCCGCCGCAGGATAGTTCGGCCGACTCTGCCCTACGGCTCAGAAGGCTCCTTGCTGGAGAGATACAGCGACGGCGGCAGAATGCAGACCCCAGAGACCGTGGTCTCGTACAGCCCCCCGAAGTGGCGACGGTCAGCCGTGACCAGATGTGTCGCTCCGGCCTCAATGGCGGCCGCCAATATGGGGCGGTCTTTCTCGGCTAGCTCAATGCCGAGTGGAAGCGGTGAGGTGCGCCCCATCTCGCGGATCACCCGGACGGCAGAAAGAAGCTCCTCGAGCCATGCGCGGCGGTGAGGATCTGGAGTGTTCCGCCTAGACTCCTCTGCGGCGTAAGCAGACGTACACAGGTCCGCCCCTGGGAGATTCCAGAGGCGGCGAAGCTTGTTAGACTGGCTCCTGGCGGCGCGAACGAGGATGTTCGCATCTAGGAACACTAGGTCATTAGGCATACACGGCGGGTGGCTCGTGGAGGATATCGTCCGGGTTCAGGCCCATCCCCTCGACCTCTCTGCGGGCCTCGACGTAGTCTTCTGAGTCAACGGCCCCATTCAGGATGAACTCGGCGAGACGCTCATCGGTGTAGACCTCGACTTCAGCGGGTTGGGCATTCTCACACTGCTTCTCTGCCACGCGACTCGCCTCCCTCCGGTGTTTCTGTGTTCTTCCACCGTATACGGGTGGCCTGCACAACGTCAACGGATTCAGCAGGGATCTGGTTCCAGCGCCGTGCTGCCCTTACCCGCCCCGAGGTACCGGCGGCAATCAGGTAGCGCTCCAGCGGGGCACGGTGACGCCTATGCGGCCGCGTCACCTGCGGATACGTCCGGCGACTCGCTCGCGCGGTCGCCGCTCGGAGTTCTCTCAGGCGGGCCACCAGGTCTGCGAGAGTGTCTCTCACGGGCTCAACGCCGGGGCCTCGGGTGTCCCGGTAGGACTCCGATCGAACGCCCTTGACGTCGAGTTTCCATGACACGAGCCCCAGGGCATTCGCCGGGAACTGTTCTCGCCGGCCTCGGGGGTCACCTCGACGGGTCCTCTGCGTCGGTCACTGTCCGTTACCCCCGCCCGTAGTTACGAGGACACGCGCGCGTCCTCCTCTCCCCTTACCCCGCCCCGCCTGCCACTAGGTGGCTCGGGTAGCGGACGGCCCCAATCGCCTGGGGCACCCACCCGAAGTCACAGCCGCCTGGGAAGGCGAAGCCGTCAGTGACGTCACCTGGGAGGGGTGGTGGCGCAACCCGAGAACTCGTCGGGGCGAGAGCATCCCGCGCAGGGTGGTGAAGGTATGTCGGCAGATCGTAGGCGCGGCGTGGACAAGTATCTGGTGCTCGCCATCGTCCTGTTCCTGGTGACGCTGGGTTGCGCCATCCCCGTTGGGTGGTGCTGGTATCGAATGCCACGCCCGCCCAAAGCCGACCCTGGGGTGCTCGGGCTCGGGACGGAAGAGACAGCCCGAAAGTTCGCCCTGTATCACGCCAAGAGAGGCACGACGCTTGGTGGGCCGTGGGATGAGGTTGAGATCCACTCGATCTCCTGTAACAAGCACGGTTGGTGGATCGTGAGGGGCGAGCGGCTGCGCCACAACGATGACGGAACCATGGAGCTTCACGGCATCCGGCTCTCATTCTACTGCGATCCTGCGTCAAGACTGTATATAGGCATGGGTTGCACCATATACCCACCTGGAGATGAGCCCCC
>WJIW01000511.1 GCA_014730065.1 Armatimonadia bacterium
AAGACGTGCGCATGGTCCAGATCACCTTCGGCGAATCCGACGCCCCTGAGCAGGCGGGATACGCGGCCTACTACCGGTACGAGCTGGTGCCCATCAGCGTGCGGGTGCGGCGTGCCGACGGCCAGCCTTTGTACGTCGATGCCCCCCGGGTAAGGGTCTTCCGCGAGGGCATCCACGTGCGCGACGCCGGGGGCCGGGCCCGGGTGCCCATGCGGTACGACGAAGACACCGGCGCATGGGAGGGGAACTGGCCTATGCCCCTGGGCTCGGAGCCGGCTCTCTATACCCTTAGGTGCGAGCTCAGGATCCCTGTGGACGCCTACCCCGACGACTACGACTGGCGAGCCCGAAGAGCCCCCACGCGAAGGACCGAGGGGCGGTCCAAGCGACTCCAGCTCGTGGCCGAGGGTTCTGAGAGCGAAGCCCAGGCCAACCCCGAGCAGGTCGACCAGTCCATGTACCGCCCCGCCGATGGCACGCTGGTTCGCGAGGTGGTCGACCGCGAGTTCGCCATCGCCGCTCGGGAGCCCCGGGAGATCCCGCGCGGGCTGGGCGTCGTGACTTACGAGACGGCCATGACCAACGTCCTGGACCTGAAGACCGAGCGACCCAATGGGGAGGAGGGCGACTGGACGGCCATTTTCGACTGGCTCGATCTCTACTCGGCCGATGCCTTGTGGTACTCCGCTTTCATCACAGATACCCGGTACTCCCCCCTGCCCTCGGGTAGCGTGTGGTTCGGCCCGACCCGGCGGGCCGTCGACGCTATGGGCTACCAAGCCCACTCCAGGGGTTACCTGTTCGGCGCCTACGCCTACGCCTACCGCACCTTCGGCAACCCCTCCCTGCTGCCGCCCTACAACATGGTCCAGGCCAACGACCATCCCGATGCATACATCCCGTCGATCCTCGACCGGGGCCGCATTCGCGACCTGACAGCCATGGTCCGGGAGATGGACGCCAACCCGAATGTGGACATGATCGGTTTCGACTACATCCGCGACGGCAACGTGGGCTTCGCGGCGGTGGATCAGTTCGTGGACGATATCCAGCCCACAGTGCCCGGCGACTGGGGCCAGATGACCTCGGGCGAGCGGCAGGAGTGGCTCAAGGGGGAGATCGCCGCATGGAGCTCGGAGACGGCGCGGCTCTGGAACTGGTGGCGGGCCCATACCGTGGCCATGCTGCTTCGTGACATCATCGAGACCAGCGAGTGCGAGAAGCCGATCTGGACCTTCACCCTGTCCTGGCGCCACGGCGAGCAGCACGGGCAGGACCCCTACATGTTTACCGACGCCGGTGTCGCCATGGATGCCGTCATGCTGTACGAGCTGGATAGCCAGGAGCATTACCGGGTCATGATGGAGGGTATCCGGAAGACCAAGCAGGAGGGGAGCTGGTCGGTCTACACCAGGGCCTCGCCCCTGAATATCGTGTTCGGCAACCAGGTGGACTTCAACAGCCACCAGAGGGTCACCGATCCGCCGGCGCCCCGGCGGTACTATCAGCGGCTTGTCACCGCCATGGAGGAGTGTGACCACTTCCTGCCTCCCGCTGGGGTGTTCTGCCACGACGTGATGCGCGGCATAACGGGTGCCACGGGGCCCTACTCGGGTCGGGAGTGGGTGCTCGCGGGCGCCGCGGCCATGACCCGCTGCCGGGAGATGAACGAGAGGGTCCCCGCCACCGCCTCTTTGGTGGTACCCTACTCGGGAGCCGTTCCGTCGGGCTCGTCACTTCGGGGCACCGTTAAGCTGAGCAGCCTGGCCGAGAGACCCATCGAGATCCTGGGTGTCACTACCTTCGACAGCCCGGGGATCTCGGGGAAACAGGACATCTACGCCGAGCCCGCCATCCTTCAGCCCGGAGGCACCGTGGAGATCCCCGCCCAGTGGTACGTGTCGGGCCCTAGGCCCGGGGGGCCGGCCCACGGCATGCTTGCGGCGCGAATTCACTGGGGATCCCCCGAGCACGCACCCACCAGCACGGTATATACTTATGTAGGAGTGAGGTAACCTAGGAAATGCGGCCGGATTCGGGTCTGCACCGGAACCACGGCCCGTGTTGCGTGTCATACAGAGACGAAGGACAATGGCCGATGACGCCCGGCACCGACGGGCGACGAGGTCCGAAGGAGCCACGATCGATGGATTGCGCTCGGGTAGAGCAGTTGGCTCA
This sequence comes from Armatimonadia bacterium, assembly GCA_014730065.1. Classification (GTDB taxonomy): domain Bacteria; phylum Armatimonadota; class Zipacnadia; order UBA1398; family UBA1398; genus UBA1398. The sequence goes on from WJIW01000511.1 coordinate 2,179, forward strand.
GCAGTACGGCGAGGGCCAGCTCGCTCACAGCACAATGCGGTCTATGGAGGCCCACGCTGCTCATTGCGGCCGGTGTGAGCGCCTCCTGCTGGCGGCTTCGGCGCTGGATCCCGAGCTGGAATCTGCCCTGGATCGGGCCGCTACTGCCCCCTTGGGCCTGAGAGAGAGAATCCTCGACCGCTTCCCCGAGCAGGGCGTGGCGGAGTCCGACGAGTGCTATGCTCTCGGGCCCCAGATCTCGGCCTTCATCGATGGCGAGCTGCCAGCCGATGAGGCCCGAGAGGTCAGCGAGCATCTTGTGGACTGCCAGGTCTGTGCCAAGCACCGAGATGGCCTGGCGGCCCAGGTCGCCGTGGCCGCGAGTCTTCGCGTAGACCCGCCGCCTCGTCTGGCGGCTCGGCTCGCCCGGTCCATCGAAGCCCACGCGACTCAGCCCGTGGAGTCGATCCCCTGGTGGCGGCGTCTGGCGCGCCGGCCGGTATGGAGCATGGCGGCATCGGTGGTGCTGGTGCTGGGCGTCTTCCTCGCCGGCTGGGGCATGGGACGCGTCGCCTCCATGCCTACCGGTTCGATGTCGCAGGCCAGCCCCTCGGTAGCCGACGGGGTCCAGCACGACGCCATCCCCTTGGTACGGCAGTTGCCCGATGTGGGGCTGGCCGAGGTACACCAGACCAGGCCCGCTGCCGAGGCCCGACCTGGAACCTCAGCCGGCAATGAGTCGTCCAATATGGTGAGAGTGGTTCGCCGCCCCATGGCCTCGCCGGCCCGGAGCGTGCGATCCACCTCCCGCTCGTTGAGTGATCGCGGTAGGGTGGCACCCGTCAGAGCCCTTTCGGCTCCCCCAGAGGGGGCGGCCTCGCCGGGAACCGACCCGCCTGATACGAATCGTAAGGGTGAGTCGACGGATCTTATCGGCAGAGCATGGAGCGGGCTGATCGGTGAACCCGGAGCGACCGGCGCCGAGACCCCCGCGCCACCGGGCAAGTCGCCGGAGTCGCGAGACGCCGAGGCCCTGATCGTGGAAGCGGTGAGCGTGGAGCGCCGGGGCGGGCCCGTCGAGGGCGAGTTCATTGAACCGTCGGCGTCGGCGATGCTCTATTAACGCGTGGATGATCACGCCGGAAGAACTGGAAGGATGCGGGTCGTGTTGGTTCTTAACAAGCTCAGACTGACAATACCAGCTATCTTGGTCGGTCTGCTCATGCTCCCCATGGTCGCATGGGGTCAGGACGCCGCACCCCCGCCCGCCGAGGACGGCGCGCCACCGGCAGAGCAGCCCGCCGAGGGCGAGGCTCCGGCCGAGCCTGCGCCCCCGCCCGAGGCACCATCGCTCGCCGAGCGC
>WJIW01000512.1 GCA_014730065.1 Armatimonadia bacterium
CTCCAGCGAAGACCCGCGGGAGTGCAGAGGGGCACCCTCTGCCGGGGTCTGGGGCAGAGCCCAGGGTCTTAGCCCGACAGCGCTTCTCGGAGCGCCTGCTAACCAGGTAGCTCGTAACCCTCGCGCCGGGGTCGCGATAGCATCGCGTTGCCCTCGTCGCAGTTGGTGAACCGCTCGGCGACGGGGTCCCACTCAAGAACCTCGCCGACCCGGCCGACGTCGCGCGCGATGTTGACCAGGTAGCACAGCGTATGGGCTCGCTGGCTGTACTCGATGTCGGCGGCGCAGGTGCCCCGGCTCTTGATGCACTGGGCCCAATCGAGCACGTGGTAGTAGCACTCGTCTCGGTCGTTGGGTCCGGGGTTCTCGGGCGACTGGACGATCTCGGGCGGATCACTGGAGACCTGGTTGCGCTCGATCTCGATCTCGCCCTCCTCGCAGACGAAGTTGGCGCCCAGGCCGTGGAGCGTGTTGCCGACCCGGTCGCGATGGAGTCGAAGCTCGGTGCCGTTGGCGTAGCGCATGGTTACCTTGGCCCGAGGTCCCGCCAGGGTCATGTCATCGGAGTCGGTCCAGATGGACCTGAACTCCACGGGCTCCTCCAGGACCACCTCGACGGGTCCCGTGTCGTCGGTGCCGAGGGCGCACTGGAGCTGGTCGTACGCGTGGGTGCCCCAGCCGGTGACGCCGAAGGACTTGCCCCCGCCGTCGTAGTCCCACCACTTCGCCCAGCCGTAGTGGAGCTGAGGGTGGTAGGGGCGCATCACGGCCTGGTTCGTCCACACGTCCCAGAAGGTGTCGCTGGCGCCATCGGGGAGGGGCTGCTCCGGCTCGTCCGTCCACGTGAGGGGCCCCGTGAAGTTGGGTGCCACCACGTGGTCGACCCGCCCCAGGGCGCCGCTCTTGACCAAGTTGCTGGCCCACACATTGATGGGGATGGTCCGCTGCTGGGTCCCGACTTGAGTGACCCGGCCGTAGCGCCGGGCGGCGTCGACCATCTCGCGCCCCTCGGCGATGGTGAGGCACATGGGCTTCTCGATGTACACGTCCATGCCGGCCTGCATGGCCATCACCGTCACCCAGGCCCGGGCGTGGGTGGTGGTCTCGATCAGCACGCCGTCCAGGTTCTCCTGCTCGATCATCTCCAGGAAGTTGTCGTACTTGCTCCAGGTGGCATCGCCCTGGAGATCGTTGGCGAAGCCATCGACCCTGGGCCGGAAGATGTCACATACCGCGACCACATCGACCTCGGCCACATTTCTGAGGGAGTGCTGGGCCAGCCAGCGGGCCCGGCCGCCCAGGCCGATGATGCCGACGTTGATCCGCTCGTTAGCGCCCGGCCGGTCGCCTTGGCCGAGGGCGCTGGAGGGGATGATGGCGGGGAGGGCCAGGGCGCCGAGCCCCGCCTTGATCGCTTGTCTTCGCGTCAGTCTGCCGTCTCGCATGCTCACTACTCCTTATTGGTTCTGCTACCGGGGGTTACTGTCCCCCGGGCTCCTCGATCTCCTTGATCCAGATGTTGCGAAGCTCGACCCAGCCGCCGTCCTCGCCTTTGGCCGCGAGGAGCCCCACATGCCCTACAGGCAGTGCGTCTCGCAGCAGCTCATCCCGAGTGCGGGTGTCGCCCACGATGACGGTGATCCGTGAGTCCACACAGTGGATCTCATAGGTGTGCCAGGTTTCCGGCTCCACGCCCGCCCCGATGGTCGCCGTGCTGCCAGTGGCATCGTCGGCCCGGAAGAGCACCGCTGACTCAGCGTCCTCGCTGGCCCTACACTCCACATGAAGCACGAGGTCCGCGTACTGCTCCTTGGAGCGGAGCCAGCTCTCGGCTTCGTCTACCGCGCTCCCGATCTCTCCGTTGTCGGTGAGGGCGAAGGCACCCTCCTCGCCGACGACGTCGAAGCTCGACAGGTCCTCGCCGGTGAACAGGGGTGTCCAGCCTGCGGGCACGCCGGGGATCGCGGGGGGAATGTCATCGCCGGGCTCGAGCGGGCGGACCCTCAGGTTCTTGAAGAAGGCCGCCATGGCCGGCCCTTGGTGGAGCTGGATGGCAAAGTGCCCCTCGGAGTATGCGTCATCCTCGATGTCGACGGTAGTCACGCCGTTGATCCGCTGGATGATCCTGTCGCCTTGGCAGATGACCTCGACGTCGTTCCAGCCGCCGCGGTTGATGATGGGCTCGGTGATGGCCCAAGCGTTGACCATGACGCCCCGGCCTCCGCCGGCCTCGTACAGCGATCCCCACCACGAGGCGGCGCCGACCTCTCGGGCATCGGACATATCCACCTGGTAGCCCACGGGGCCTATGTTGGGATCGGGCGTGGTGCGGTATTGGATTCCGCTGTTACCCCCCTCGAGCCGGCAGGTGGCCCGGAGGACAAAGTCGTCGAAGGTCTCCTCGCTGTACAGGTAGATGCTGCTCTCCAGCGAGCCGTCGTTCCGGCCGACCAACATACCATCCTCGACGCTCCAGTGCTCATCGCCGCTCTGCCAGCCGTCCAGCGTCTCGCCGTCGAACAGCAGGCGGAAGCCGGCCTCGCGCTCGGCGGCGGTGAGCATGTTGTCACCCACGCCGGTGGTCTGGCCGAAGGCGGTAAGGGTAAGTATCGTTGCCGCGGTCACGCAGACAAGTCGTGCTCTCATGGGCGGTCCTCCGCTTTCCTATGTGTCCGTGCTTCCAGTATTCGGAGTGAGGGCCCCCAACGCCTCGGACGATCGCCCGAAGGCCCGCCGGATGGACCGGATTCTCCCGCCACACCGGCATTGAGACAGGGAGTGGACCCCTCCACGTTGAACGACTGTGCCTCAAGACGGCCCGGCCGCCGACCAGCGGCCGCCAGAGGGCCAGCGGAGGCGAGGATAACGATGAACAAGAGCGATATGGCGAGCGCGGCGATGGAGCAAGGCCAGGGGATCCTGCGGCTGGCCCCCAATTGGGTCCCGCGCTCCTTCTGCGTCCCAGGCCGCAGACTGAAGCTCCACCCGGACGATTACTACGCCCTGGGCGGTGAGCGCGGCGGCATCGATGAGCGCTGGTTCGCCTCGACCACCCCCGCGGATAACGGGCCCCTCACCGGCGAGAACGAGGGCCTGAGCATGATCGTGCTCCAGGATGGCTCCGAGACGCGGCAGCTTCGGCTGGTGGACGCCATCAACGAGCTCAAGGGCGAGCTGCTGGGCGACCGGCTCTGGGAGGAGCACCAGTGCTGGCCCATGTACGCCAAGTTCTTCGATAACCAGGGCCCCCTACCCCATCACATCCACCACAAGGATGAGCACGCCAAGCTCACGGGCCAGATGGGCAAGCCCGAGGCGTACTACTTCCCGCCCCAGGTGAACAACCACGGCGGCGACTTCCCGTACACCTTCTTCGGATTCGCCCCCGGCACCACGAAGGACCAGGTCAGGGAGTGCCTGGTGAACTTCAGCAAGGGCGACAACAAGATCACCAACCTCTCCCAGGCCTACCGGCTGGAGCCCGGGACGGGCTGGAACGTCCCGCCGGGCATCCTGCACGCACCAGGCAGCATGTGTACCTACGAGCCCCAGAAGGCCTCGGATGTCTTCGCCATGTACCAGTCCCTCACGGGCGACTCCATCATCCCCGAGGAGCTGCTCTGGAAGAACACGCCCGAGGACCGGATGAAGGACGTGGACTTCCTTATGGAGATCATCGACTGGGAGCGGAACGTGGACCCCCTGTTCCGGGAGCACAACTTCATGCGGCCCGAGCCCGTGTGGCCCCTGGAGCAGATGGAGTCTCAAGGCTACGTGCAGAACTGGATCTGCTACCGGTCGCACGAGTTCAGCGCCGCCGAGCTGACCGTCATGCCCGGCGCCACGGTGACCATCAAGGACGGGGGGGCGTACGGCCTGATCATGATGCAGGGACACGGCACCCTCGGACCCTGGCCCATCGAGGCGCCCGCCATGATCCGCTTCGGGCAGCTTACCTACGATGAGTTCTTCGTGAGCGCTGGGGCCGCCGCCGCTGGCGTGACGATCACCAATCCCTCGAAGAGCGATCCCATCGTCATGCTCAAGCACTTCGGGCCTGGGAACCCGGACCTGAAGACCGAGTAGCCGCTGCGTAGCACGCAAGGCAGGATTGGAGAGTGCCATGAAGCGCAAGCTGAAGGTAGCCGTCATCGGATGTGGGTTCATGGGCCGCACCCACACCAACGCCCACCGCCAGGTGGCGAACTTCTTCGATGTGGGTATCGAGCCGGTGCTGGAGGTGGCCTGCGCCACCGATGCCGATCGGGCCCAAGCCTTCGCCGACAAATGGGGCTTCACGTCGGGCTCCGGCGATTGGCGGGAGGTGATGGGGCGGGATGACATCGACCTGGTGGACATCTGCGTCCCCAACAACCTCCACGCCGAGATGGCCATCGCCGCCGCCGAGGCGGGGAAGATGATCCTCTGCGAGAAGCCCCTGGCTATGGATGTGGCCGAGGGCCGCAAGATGGTCGACGCCGTCGAGAAGGCCGGGGTGGCGAACCTGGTGTCCTTCAACTACCGGAGGGTGCCCGCCGTGACCCTGGCCAAGCAGCTCATCGACCAGGGCAAGCTGGGCAAGATCTTCCACTACCGAGCCCAGTTCCTCCAGGACTGGACCATCTCCACCGAGGTCCCCCAGGGCGGAACGGCGACCTGGCGGCTCGACTCTGCCGCCGCGGGTAGTGGCGTCACCGGCGACCTGCTGGCCCACTGCATCGACACGGCCATGTGGCAGAACGGACCCATCACCAGGGCCAACGCCATGACCGAGACCTTCGTGAAGGAGCGGGTCCACGCCGACACCGGCGAGACTCAGCCGGTGGGCATCGACGATGCCTGCACCTTCTTCTGCCGGTTCGAGAACGGCTCCCTGGGGAACTTCGAGTCCACCCGCTACGCCCGGGGCCACAAGGCCAAGTACACCTTCGAGATCAACGGCGAGCACGCGTCCATCCGCTGGGACCTCCACGACCTCCACCGGCTGGAGTGGTCCGATCACCGGGACGATGAGGAGGTCCGGGGCTGGCGGTCGATCCACGTGACCGACGCCGGCGGTGAGCATCCCTATATGGATCACTGGTGGGTCCCGGGCTTGCAGATCGGCTATGCCGAGTCTTTCGTCCACCAGCTCGCTGACTTCCTGGGCGCCATCGAGGAAGGGAAGCCGTGCTCGCCCAGCTTCCGTGACGCGCTCCAGACCCAGAAGGTCTGCGCCGCCGTGCTCGAATCGGCGGCCGAGGACCGCTGGGTAGACGTGCCGGCCGACTAGCCGCTAACCCCAAAGGAGGACCCTACGTGGCAGCAAACACCTACCCGAAACTTCACAACGCCGCTTGGCCCGGTGTCGTGGGCAAGGGTGAGGGCGACGAGCCCATCATCGATCTCGACACCATGCTCGACCTGACCGCCGGCGCCGAGGTCAACGGGGCCCGCTTCGAGGGCATCGACCTGTTCCTCTGCGATCCCCACGTCTCCATCGATTCCTCGGACTCCGACCTGGAAGGCCTGGCCGAGAAGGTCCGCAGCCGGAACCTGGTCATCGGCAGTTTGGTGGCACCGGTCTGGGAGCCCGTCGGCGGCGGCTCGGCCATGGGCACGCCCGAGGAGCGGGAGCTCTTTGTGACCCAGGTCCGCAAGGCGTGCAAGATCGCCAAGGCGCTGAAGGAGCTGGGCGTGCGGCCCTATGGCGTGGTGCGCATCGACTCCGCGGCCGACCCAGAGACCTGGGCGCAAGACCCGGCCGCCAACACCGATCTCATCGCCGAGACCTTCCGCAAGGCCTGCGACGTGGCCGCCGAGTACGACGAGAGCCTGGCGGCCGAGGGCGAGATCTGCTGGGGCGGGATGCACAACTGGCGCGATGTGGCCCACCTCTTGGAGCGCGTCGATCGGCCGAACATCGGCTTCCAGGCCGACATGGCCCACACGCTGCTCTACCTGATGGGCTACAACGCACCCGAGCACAGTATCCTGCCCGCCGACTTCGACTGGCAGGATCCCGAGGCCATGCGCGAGGGTCTACGCACCCTCACCAACGTGTTGCGGCCGTGGACCATCGACTTCCATGTCGCCCAGAACGATGCCACCGTTCACGGCAGCGGCTCCCACGATAAGACGGGCCGCCACTGCCTGCCCAATGACCCGGGTGGCAAGCTCGACATCGCCCGGGATGCCGGCTACTGGCTCCGGGACGAGAACGGCGATCTCACCAAGGCCTTCAAGCACATCTGCTGGGATGGCTGCATGTTCCCCAATGACGTGATGACCGACCCCAAGACCTGGAACGAGATCCTGTCGGCCATGGTCGCCGTCCGCCAGGCCCACGGCTGGACGGAGTAGGCGCCGATCCCCTCCCCTCGTAGCTCATCCTGAGCCGGTCGCAGGACGCTGCGAGGGGAGGCCTGTCATTCCTCGGCGAAGAGCCACGGCGCCGCCTTGGGCAGGTCGTGGATCGACCGGGCGAAGGCGTCGATGCCGTCGTCCCCGGCGGGATCGTGGCCCGAGCCATCGATCAGGACGGTGCGCATCCCACGGGCCTTGGCCGGCGCTAGGAACCGGCGAGTATCCTCGATCATCGTGACGCGAGCGGGCCGCGCTTCCAGCCGCCCGAGAACGCCCTCGTATGCGTCGGGATGGGGCTTGCCCAGATAGCCCGAGTCCTCGATGGTGAACACCGGGTCGAACATGCCCTGGACGCTCAGCGCCTCGAAGACATGCTCGGCATGGGCCCTGGGAGCGTTCGTGAAGGCGGCGATGCGAGCCGCCATCCCCTCCAGCATCGATCTCAGAGCGGGATCGGGCGCTAGGTAATCACGGGGATCGGCGGTGGTGATGAACTCGTAGAACTCCACGGGATCGGTACGGTGCAGCTCCATCAGGCCACGCAGGGTGGTGCCGTGGGCCCGTAGAGTCGCTCGGCGGACCCGGTCGGCTTCGTCCACGCTGAGGCTCAGGTGCTCGGCCACGAACTCGGTGATCAGCCGGTCCAGCCGGTGGGTCAGCTCCGAGTGGCCCGGGTACAGGGTGCCGTCGATGTCGAAAAGCGCGATCTGCA
>WJIW01000513.1 GCA_014730065.1 Armatimonadia bacterium
CGCCACGGGGGTGTGGGCCCGGGCGAGCTGGCGGCGCCGCGAGTAGGTGAAGAAGATGATCCCGCCCGCCACGAGCCAGCCCCCGCTGACCAGCCAGGAGATGGGGCTGAAGCTGAAGAGGTGGGCCGCCAAGCCGAATTGGCACAGCACGGCGACGATGGGCAGCACGGGGAACCACGGCGCCTTGAAGGCCCGGTCGGCATCGGGGCGGCGCTTCCGGAGCACCAGGGCCACGCCGGCGATGGCCACGAACAGTAGCAGGAACATGATGTCCGCCGCACTCGCCACCGTCTCCAGGGGCAGCAGGATGGCCATGGCCGCGATGATGACGAGGGACACGACCAGTGCGACATGGGGCGTCCGCGTGGCGGGATGGATCGCCGAGAGACTGTCGGGCAGGTTCGCATCGCGGCTCATGGCGTACGCCACCCGCGATGACGAGTAGATGGTCGCGTTCAGGGCCGACGCCGTCGAGAAGAGCCCGCCGATCAGAAGCAGAAGCCGACCGAACACCGGCCCGCCGATCATGAACTGCCTCGCCGCCTCGACGATGCCCAGCTCCTTCAGGCTATCCAGGTACCTCCAGGACGGCGTGCCCTCCGGCCCGGTGACGGCGGCGATGCTCACGAAGGCCACCAGCAGATATACCACCAGCACCACGCCCACCGACCACAGGATGGCCTTGGGCACGTTGCGCTTGGGGTTCACCACCTCTTCGCCCGACTGGGCGACGATCTCGTAGCCCTGGAAGGCGATGAAGATGACGCCCATGGCTCCGAAGATCCCCGTCAGGCCATTGGGTGCGAAGGGCTGGAACTGCTGCTGCCAGTGGGGGCGGTCCTTGAGTACGAGGAAGCCGGATAGCACGAAGAGCCCCAGAACGATGAGCTTCCCGATGGTCACCACCGCCTCGGCCTTGCCCGTCTCCGAGGCGCCCCGGAAGTTGATGTATCCGAAGAGGGCGATGGAGAACACGGCCGCGACCTTGCTGAAGACCTCGGGCGGCATCCCCAGGACGGGCTCGTGGGGACCCGCCAGCGCGGCGGCGGTGTAATGGGCGAAAGCCACGGCGTAGAGGCTGCATGCCACGGAATGGCCGAACCACGAGATCCAGCCCGCGAGGAAACCTGGTAGTCCGCCCACACTGCGGTGGATCCAAACATACCCGCCACCCGCGGCGGGCATCATCGCGCCCAGCTCAGCGTAGATCGACCCCGTCATGAAGGCGATGAGGCCGTTGAGCAGGAAAGCGACGAGGACTGCGGGGCCAGCCTCGCCCGAAGCCGTACCCGTGAGGACGAAGATCCCAGCCCCGATCATGGCGCCGACGCCGATCATCAGGATCTGGAACAGGGTCATATCGCGAGTTAGCTCGACCTCGTCGTGGTCCGGACGGATGTTGTTGCGGGCTTCGTCGGACATGAGACCCTCCGCCATGCCTGTAGGTCTGTTGAGTATTCCGGCGGTGATGGCCAATCCCTTGCGACCCGATGGGAGCCACGAGACATGAGCGCTCAAGAAGAAGCAAGGACCGTCGCGGACGACCTCAGGGAGCTGGGCGTCCGGCCGGGCGGCCCGCTCCTCGTCCACTCCTCCCTCAGCTCCATGGGCTGGGTCGAGGGCGGGCCCGCGGCGGTGATCGATGGCCTGAAGGCGGCCCTCGGCGATGAAGGCACCTTGCTGCTGCCCGCCCTCTCCTACGAGTTCGTGAGCGCACATTCGCCGGTCTTCGATGTCCGGACGACGCCCTCGTGCGTGGGAGCGATCACCGAGACCTTCCGCACCACGCCCGGCGTCTCGCGGAGTCTGCACCCGACCCACTCGGTCTGCGCCATAGGGCCACTGACCGAGGAGATGCTCGAGGGCCATCATCTCGACGACACGCCCGTGGGGCCCCGATCTCCCTTCCGCCGGCTACGCGACCAAGACGGCCAGATCCTCATGCTCGGCTGCGGCCTGGGACCCAACACGTCCATGCACGGCGTCGAAGAGCTGTCCGAGCCGCCCTATCTGTTCCTGCCACGGCCCGTGGAGTACACCCTCATCGACCACGGCGGTGCCGAGATCCCCCACACGGGCCGCCGGCATGCCTTCGTGGGGTACCGGCAGCGGTACGACCGGGTGGAGGGGTTGATGTCCGCGCCGGACCTAAGGAGCGGCCGGGTCCACGGGGCTCCGTCGTGGCTGATCGAAGCGCCCGCGCTGTGGGAAGTCGCGGCGGACACCATCGCGCGCGACACGTACCACTTCGTCGAGGCCGTACGGTAGTGACACCAGGGGACCCAAGATGATGTGGACACTAAGCCTGAGCCTGATACTCATGTCGCCGCCGCCGGCCGCCGACTTCCGGGCCGAGGGCGTGGAGCGGCTCCACCGTCCCGACTACCAGTACGACATCATCGGACTCGGCGGGACCTCCATGCGAGTGGGGCCCCATGGCCTCACCTCGCCGACCGCCCCCGGACCCAGCGAAGGGGGTTACATCGCCTACCACCCTTACCTCGCCTACGAGGGATGGTGGACGCACGAGGGAGCGAGGGTCACACCTCTGGAGATCCGAGGGGCGTACGCCGAGGGCGAGGCGGGCACGATCGCCGGATTCGAGCGGCGCCTGGATGTCGGGTCTGGGCACCTGGCCACCGAGCTGCTGCTCGATGTGGGCGACACGCGCCGCTCCACTCGCCGTGACGCCGTCGTTACGCCGGAAGGGGTGCTATGCCTGCGGGTGGCCGAGCCGGACCTGACGGGGTTCGAGCTAGCCTTGAGTGCGAGGGATGGGTTCGCGCTCGATGCGGAGCCGGTCGATGGGGCGGCATGCCTGAAGCTGGAGCGCGAGGATGCAGTGGGGCTCCTCGCGGGCCTGGCTTGGCGGGGGTGCGACGCCGCGATCGGCGATGGCGCCCTGCGGCTCATCGCAACGGGCGATGTCATGGAGGTGTTCGTGTTACCCGGAGCGCTGCTCATGGGCGACTCGGTGGAGGGTAGCGTCGCCACGGCGGCAGCCCACAGGGACGCGGGGTTTGAGCGCGCCATTCAGGTCGCCCGGCGCTGGTGGAGTGAGTTCTACAGCGTGTCCCGGGTGAGCCTGCCCGACGCACTGCTGGACCGGTGGTACTGGCGCTCCCTGTACTACCATGGCGTCTACTTCGGGGAGGCGACCATCCCGCCCGGTATGTGGGGCCACGATCCCCAACCGTACGGAGGCGGCGTGGTGCCGGAGTACGATCTGGTCTTCTCACACCTGGGCCTCCTGTACACGGGGCACATGGGGGAGTCGGGCGGGGTCGTCGACTGGCTGCACGGGGCACTGCCGGAGGCACGCCGCACCGCACGTCGCGGGTCGCTCTATGATGTGCGACTCAGCCACCGAGCCGGCGCCAAGTACGGCTGGATACTCGACCACCGTGGGCGCCCCGTGGTCCCGCCGCAACCCCAAGAGGCCGTCAACCTGTACTCCAGCTTCCCCAGCGCCAATGTGGCACTCATGGCCCGGACCCAGGCGGACTACGATCCCGAGTACCGTGCCGTGGCCGATGAGACTCTGGACGAAGTCGCCTCGGTGATCAGAGAGGATCTCGTGACATCGGCCCGTGGCGGCCTCGTGGACCGCAATGCGCCCCACACCGTACAGCATGAGGCCGCGCGGTATGTGCTCCGGGCCGCGGACGATGGGACCTGGCGGCGGATCCAGCCATCCACGGCCCAGACGGCCGACGGCTCGGTCATCGTTGGCTGGCCGGACCAGGAGCTGGAGCCGGGCCTGGGAGATGCCCCCTGGCTCATCGGGCTCTGGTGGTACGGCACTCAGGACCCGGATGACCTCATGGTCCGGCGCACGTACCAGATGATCGCCGAGTCGGAAACGGGCAAGTACGTGTTCAACCGAGGCTGGATGGCCGTCTACGCCGCTAAGCTCGGACTGGGCGAGGACGCGGCTGCATGGCTTCACTCTCTTCTTGATCCCACCGATGCCCTCCATGACGACACGGCTCTGGGGGAGATCGTCCACGACTTCGAAGACCACGAGAAGACGCCGGAGATCGCCGCCCACGGCGCCCTGCTCTGCGCGGTCAGCAAGATGCTCCTCGAAGCCGACGAGCCCGGAATCGTCCGGCTGTTCCCCGCGGTGCCCGCGAGCTGGCGCGGGGAGGGCTGCAGCTTCGCCGACCTGCCCGCACCAGGCTCCCTTCGGGTGGGGGCGCGCCTCGGCCCCGAGGGGGCCTGGGCTGAGATCCATAATATGGGCCCCGACCAGTGGCACGGCATCGTTACCCTCGGAGCGAACGGCGGGCCCCGGAAAGAGGTAACAGTGCCGCCGGGGGCGCACATCGAGTGTTGGCTCGGCGAGGGAGAGGGCGATCATGCAGGCTAGGGGACGGCGCTTCGGGACCATCGCGACCATGCTCGGCAACCCCGTCTACTGGGGCGCCGGGTACCAGGACCACACCAAGGACCAGCTCGCCAAACTGGCCTCATTGGGCGTCGATACCCTGGTCCTGAACATCGCCTGGTCGCGGCCGTGGCTCGATGTGGTCAACCTCGAGGAGCTCTACATCCCCAGGGAGTTCGGTTACCTGGGTGATCCCGATGGCGCCGCGGCCAAGCGCGAGACTCTGAGGCGGCGCATGGATGCCGCCATCGCCGCCGACCTGAAGCCCTTCTTCCTGTTCGGCGTGCCGAAGGTGCTCGACCCGGCGACGATCGCCGACCAGCCGGGGGCCGATGATCTCGTCGGCTCGCCCACAAGCCGCATCGACCCCACCAAGGTCGTCGCTTGCATCCGGAGTGAGTCCCTTCGCCGGCTGTACCGCGACCTGATCGCCCAGCACTTCGACGCCTTCCCCGAGACCGACGGCATCCTCATCTACACCATGGACGAGCTGGCGGAGGTCTGCGACGTTCTCGACGACTGCCCCCGCTGTCACAACGTCCCCCTGGCCCACCGGCTACCCGAGTTCCTGGCCTTCCTCCGCTCCTGTATCGACCAGCACAAGCCCCTCGCGGAGCTCTGGTGGGAGCCCTGGGAGTTCAGCGCAACCCAGACGTATGAGGTCGTGGAGCGGATGCCGGCGCGAGTACACCTGGCCCTCCACCGGTGCATCCATGAGGTGTACTACAGCGGCACATCGGACTCCTGGTTCTCATCGCTCTGCCGGCTGGCCAGGGAGCGCGACGTGAAGGTCGTCGCCGAGCTGTTCTGGTCCGGCACGGGCGAGGACCTGGGACCCCTCCCCGCGCTGCCTTGCCCGCGCTTGGTGCTCGAGGCCTTGGTCGATCTGGCTGGCCACCCCGCCGTTGTCGGCATCAAGGAGTACTTCGGCACCGTCGCCGAGCACATCGGCCCCAACGAGCTGGCGACTCGGGCCTGGCTCGACGACCCCGGCAGGCCCACCCAAGACATCCTGCTCGGACTCTCCCGGCAATACGGCGATCCCACCAGCACGATCTTGGGCGCATGGGAGCATGCCAGCAGGGCCGTCGAGGCCTTCCCGTGGGACCTGTCGTGGCGGATGCGGCAGTACAACTCCATCCGCTATGACCAGTACGCCGGAGACGCCTACTGGGACCAGGGCTTCGCGTCGACGCTGCCCACCCCCTGGACGACGCCGAGCTGGCTGAGCAGCCGTCTCGGCTTCTATGTGGCCGCTCAGCACTCGCCCCAACCCGATGAGGTGCGGCTCTGGCTGGAGACCGAGGCCCGCTTGGAGCGGAGCGAGGACTCGCTGGAGTCGGCGGAAGCTCGGCTTGTCGGTGCCCTGGACTCCGTCCGGCACGGAATGCGGGCGGATGTGGAGCGTCAGATCGTCTCGGTCCGCGCCTTCGCCTATCTGGTCCGCTCGCGCCGGCTCCACTGCCAGGCCAGCCGCCGAGCCGCCCGGGTTAGGCACGGGTATGCACCCCTGGACCTGCTCGTGACCCTCCGAGCCGATCTGGCCAATGCCCGCGAGCTGCGGGCCCTGGTCGATCAGGAGGAGCTACGCGGCTTCGACCTGGAAGCCATGGACCGCGCCATCGCAACCATGGAGGCCGACTTGGCCGAGGCCGAGGGCGATGGCGCGGCGTGGGCAAACCGGAAGTTACTCTGAGCCCCGGCCCGGCGGCTCCAGGACCAGCTCCCGAACGCAGCGGGGCGGCAGATGTAGCACGCCATCGCCCACGAAGGCCGGGGGAGAGCTGCTTGCGGGAAGTCCCGCGGCCAGGCCCTTCAGGCTCACGCGCCCCGGCGAGTCCCCGAAGCTGACCACGCGCGCCCTGAGCTGGCTCCCATCGAGCTCGGCCCCGGCGATGACCACCGCGGGACCACCGTCGGCCTCCAGCAGCGACGCGGTGGGGGGCAGATCCCCATCGGCCTCCGGGGGAACCAAGGCGGCGACGGGGGGCGTCATCTGCGCCCGGCTCCAGCGCCACGCCTGGTCGCCGCCTCCGCTGAGGCAGACCCCGTACTCGAAGGCGTACTCGCCCTCCCATGGGAAGCTCCGCGACGATGATCCGAGGGACACGCCGAGCCACCGAACCTCGTCGTGCCGAGCGACGAAGAAGTCATGGAGGCCCTGGGTCGTCACGTGATACTCACCGGTGGATGGCCCGACCAGGCTCAGCCCATTGAATGTCCCGTTGCGGAAGGGCAGGCTCATGAAGGTCGCATGGTTCGTCGACTCGATGGCATCGTCGGTGAGGCAGTAGGACATGTCGGTGATCGGTGAGACGCCCTCGTCGATGGGCAGCCGCAGGAAGAGGGCCGGTATGTACGTGCCCTCGTGGGGCTCGGGGGCGCCCTCGACAGCGAGAGTGGTGGGACCGGGGAAGCTCAGCTCCATGCGCGCTCTGACACCGGGCTCCCCCGCGGCGAGGGTGTAGACCACCGCCACCTGGACGTGCGGGTAGCCAACCAGCTCGAGGGGCACGCGCACTCGGCCCACGGCGGGGCCGCCGATTAGCACTTCGATCTCGCCCGCCGACCGCGGCGCGGCGTAGTGGTCCAGGTTCAGTGTCCGCTCGGCGGTGCTGATCGGCCCCGCATCCGGCGCCGACGGCAGCGCGAACATAGGCTGGGCCAGGGGTACGTCTGCGGCGATGCCGGGGTGGCTCTGAGGAAGGAGTGCCCCTTCCTCGGTCACGGACACCGCCACGCGGCCATTGTCCAGCGTCACCCCCCCGGACCGGCGATCCACCGCTACGGGCGGGCAGTCGGGCGGCTCCGCCGAAGGGGTTAGGGTCGCGTAGCCCAGGGACGGCAAGCCCGTGGCCACGATGAGGCACTTGCCCTCGCCGTCCAGAGGCTGCACCGGCAGTGAAAGGGCGTCGCTCACCAGCGACTGCGTTCCAGGCGGCAGGTCGGCCCGGGCTAGTCCCATGGACTGGTACCCCTGCGGGTTGGCGACGAGCACCTTGCCCCGCTCGGCGGCAACGCGGGATGCCAACTCGGCGGCCACATTGCCGATGCGCCTGGCGGCGTCGGCGGAGCGGGTCCGGAGGTCGCCCTCGATGTTCGGGTATCCGTTGCCCCAGTGGAGATGACACTCGTGGGCACGGAAGCTTACCTCCCAGTGGTCGTCGATGGGGGCCTGCTCGACTTCGATGCCGAAGTACCGGGCCAGCGCCACGAGATTCTCCAGCGCCACCAGCCGAGTCTCCAGAGACCGGCCCGCTTGCTCGAAGACCATCTCGCCCTCGCCGCCGCCCGTCCAACCCTTGTAGCAGAGGCCCTCGTCGCCTTGATGGATCGTCTCCCTAGCGAAGCGAGCGGTCACCCGCTGGTACTTGTCCAGCGAGATGGGCTTGACGAAGATGCGCTCAGCGGCGAGCCGCTCCACATGTTCGGGCTCCAGGAACACGGTGCGGTCCAGGCACGCGAACTCCTCGTTGCATAGGATCGCCGGCTTGCCCAGGGCCACGACCCGGTGCGCGGCAGAGACGGGCGAGATGCCGTGGTACCAGCTATCGAGGACCTGCACCTGGGAGCCGTCGCGATTGCGGAAGAAGCTGTCCCTGCTGTTTGGGATCGACTGGCCCTGACCCCACCAGTTCTCGGCGATGCAGTAGGTGTCATAGCCGGTCATTGTTAGGATCTGTGGGAGCAGGGGCGTCATGGTGGCATCGTGGCTGTAGAACCGGTGTGGCGTGGCGCCGAGCTGCTCCTCGTATACTCGCCGACTGCGGCGAATGGACCGCAGGAGGCTCTCGCCGAAATCGGTGCAGATGTTGCGGGGCGGGTAGGGCATGCCTACGAAGCCCAGCTCTCCGCGCGCGATGGCCGAGCGGAACTGCTCCACATAGTCGGCGCCCTCGGTGCGATGGAAGCCCGTGCCAGGAGTCAGGATCGCGCCGCCCCAACTGATGGAATGGTGGGGCTGGCCCCAGTCGTCCATCCGGTCGAAAAGCTGATCGATGAACTCATTGGATGTGGGGTTCCAGCCGTTCCATTGCGTCCCGCCGTAGCCGGCATACCATCCCCAGTGGAAGAAGTGGATCCCCAGGAAGTGCAGGGGGATCCGCTGCTGGCGCCCATCGTCGGTCTCCACCTCGAGGAAGTACCCGCCCATCTCCGTCAGGTCCCAGGAGACGCCCGGGTCGATGCTCCAGCTCCGACGCTCGGCGGACGGCTCCACGACCGCGCGATGGACGGCAGCGCCCGAGGGCGCGCGGAGGGTCAGCTCAACGGTGCGGGGCATGGGAGCGGCCCGATCGCCAGCCACCATGGGACGTGGATCGAGCCGCAGGCCGCCCTCGGTCCAGCGCCAGTCGAAGGTCGGCGGCTCGATGATGGCGTCGCCCGCGATACGGGGCAGCGGGCCCTCCATGACCTTGATCGCGACCAGGTTGATGCCCGGCCTCAGGGCCTCGGAGATGGCCGGGGCCAGCTCATCTTCCGCCTCGACTGGCCTGCCATTGACCCACGCCGCCCGGGAGCTGGGCTCGGTGGCCCCGCGTCCGGGGAGATCGGCCGCCCGCAGGGATGCCGCATCGTTCTCGGACATGCGCAGCCATCCGCGGTACCAGTACACCTCGCCACGCCGGGCCTGGGGCATCCGGCCCGAGGCCACGGCCCAGGCACTGTCATCGTGCTCCAGGGCGTAGTAACGCGACGGAGCATGAGTGCTGCCCACGTCGTTGGGATCGTAGTAGCGGCGCCAGCGGTCGGGGAGCCGTCCCACCGGGATGTCCTCGGGCTCGTACCCGGCGCGCGCGAGCACCTCCATGAAGAGCTCATCCAGGGGATCGCGCGCCACCCCATCGCCGCGGACCTCGACCCAATCGAGGACCATGCGCAGGTCCCTGGTGTCGCCTTCGGCACGATTGCCGGGGCGCTCCGTCTCCCACCTGAGCACCAGCCACTTGCGGTCGTCCACGACATCGGCGGGTAGCGTGAAGTCGTAGATGAAGTCTTCTTGCGGGGCAAGCTCAGCGACGAGTCGGCCGTCGACGAGGCACCGCAGTCTTTGCTCTGCATGCTCACCGAAATCGGCGCGCAAGGTGACCTGGTTGTCGGTACCCGGTACGACCGGGATGCGCATGGTCGCGCCCTGCCGCGCCCACCGGGCTGGTGCCGACCAGATGGGCCCGTATTGCTCGTAAGGACCCTCGGGGCCGTACCAGCCGCCCAGGATGTAGAACTCGTCCAGGTGCTCGCCGATGTCGACGCGGTACGTCTGGGGCTCGGCTGTTGCCGTGGGTACCAGTAACGCGCTGACAAGCAGCGCTGGCAGCAAGGGACGCATGGGAAGCTCCTTCGGGGGGATTGGGGCAGCGCGCGTCTGCTAGATGCCTTCACGGAGCACTGCGAGGACCACGTCGCCCACGGCTTGCAGAGAGTCGGGCGAGCAGCGGTCCGGCGTATCGAAGGTGGTATGCCAGTAGGTCCGCGTGACCTCCGGTCGCCAGTCGATAAGGTCCACGGTGGGGATGCCCGCCTGGATGAGGGGCACGTGGTCGTCGGACACGGTGTAGGTGGTGTCGCCGAAGACATCGCCGTAGCCCAGCTCGGCGGCCTTGGCCCAGATGCGCTCCACAAGGGCGGGGTCGGCGTTGTAGGAGTACCGCTCCCTGCCCAGCTCCAGGGTATCGTCACCGATCATATCCAGCAGGATGCCCCGCTTGGGGTCCAGGTCACCGAGGTTCCGGACGAAGTGCTTGGCCCCGAGGAAGTACTCGGACAGGGTAGGCTCCGATACCCCGAAATCCTCGCCATCGGTAAGCAGCACGATGACCCTGGTGGGAGGCCGCTCCACACTAAGCGCGCGGGCGATCTCCAGGCAGCCGGCTACCCCCGAGGCCCCGTCGTTGGCTCCGAGGACCGGCTCGTCTCGCTTCGTGGGGTCTGGGTCGTGGTCGGCGAAGGGCCGCGAGTCCCAATGGGCCAGCAGGACCACCTCGCGAGCATCGTCGGCGGCACCGCCCGCGGGCTCGATGATGCCGACGAGGTTGCGCATCTCGAAGCTCTGGCCGGGGAATGCTCGGGTGCTGACGTGGGTGAACTCCTGGGCGTAGGCCTCATCGCAGTACTCGGCCAGCTTCTCCAGGAGCCAGTCGCCGCACTTCCGGTGGGCCTCGGTCCCCGGCACTCGGGGCCCGAAGTCGCACTGTGCCTCGAGCAGTGCGAAAGCCGCATCGCCGTCGAACACCGCCTCGGTCTGCGTTGGTGGGTCGTTGGTGCCCGGGCTCGTGGTGCCGGGCTGTGCCGGCGCCGCCCCCTGGCCATTGCAGGCCCCACCCGCGATCAGCAGCGCCAGCAGCCAGAGCGCCGTGAAGCTCCGGGCGGCGGTGGTGCCCAGCGACCTGGACGCGGACATGGACATCTACTCCTCCGTGGCGGCAATGCGAGCGATGGCGCGGACCTGGGTGCCGAGCCAAAGGTCGCTGCCCCAGGAATCGGTGGCACGCTCCTCGGCAGTCTCCAGATGGACCTCCAAGGCGCCACCCTCACTCCATTCTGCCCCGCGCACTTCCTCCCGCGCAAGCTCCTGGGCGATGGTCCGTGCCCGGCTGAGGGCGTCTTCCATATCCACGAAGACCTCGCGGGGCCTGCGGGAGTACAGGGCGAACCGAACGGCCCCCGAGGGCTCGTAAAGGGGCCGGACGGTCACGGTGGCGACTCGCTTCACCCGGGCCACGGCGGCCCCCACGGCGCCCCCGACCTCGGCCCAGCTCGGGATTCGATGCTCGGCGGCGAGTCCTTCGGCAGCCCCCGGAACCGCTGCACCGGCGGGCGCACCCACCCCTACCACCGGTACCCGAAGGGAGGCCTTCAGGGTCAGGAAGCCGGCATCATCGGCGCCGTGGTGCCGGAGTGCCACGTCGGCGCCGCCCTCCCAGTGGTAGCCGGGCCACCAGCGCTCGAGACATGTGCGGCCCACGCCGTCGATGAGTCGCTCGGCCATCTCCCGGCGCAGGGCTCGCACCAGCTCGTCCAGCTCCATGCGGAGCTCGCGGCAGAGCACCTCCGCCACATGGCCGGCGGCGTCGCGGTCGGCATGCTCCACCTCGCCCGCCGCCGCCAGTACGTCCGTGGGGGTGGGCCCGATGGGCAGCAGGATGCGCTCACCCAAGAGACGGCTGAGTGGCAGCAGCGTGGGTGAGGTCAGCTTCAGCGCATCGGCGGCTTGCTCGATGGAGATGGGTCCCGACTCCGCCAGGTCCACCAGCGCTCGCTCGCGAGGCGGCAGGTCGCCCGCCGGAGGCGCGCCGAGAACCAGGAAGTCGGGCAGGCCGTGGAGGCACCAGGTGATCCGCCCGGTGATGCGCGAGGGATCGAGGCCGAACCGCCGGGTGGCCAGTGATACGGGCTCGACCCGGGCCGGGCCCAGATCGAATCCGCCGCCGGGGCTGGGCCTCAGGTGGCTATCGCCGCCCAGGGCCAGGGTGCTTCCGTGGATGCCCGGCACATGGCATCGAACCCCGCCGACCACCGCCCCCTCGCGAGATAAAAGCGGGGCGCCCTCGTCGAGGAGCACGATGTCCGAGGTAGTGCCGCCGATGTCGATCACAACGCCGCGATCCGCGCCGGCCAGATGCCCCGCGCCGATGGCCGATGAGGCTGGTCCGGAGAAGAAGACCTCCAGCGGCTTGGCCCGAGCCAGCTCCTCGGTCATCAGCGTGCCATCGCCGCGCACCAGGAAGAGCGGGGTCTCGCAGGGCAGGCCATGGGACTCAAGAGCGGGTCGCACCGCGTCCAGCAGCCGGCGAACCACGGGCAGCAGACGGGCGTTCAGCACCGCCGTGGCCGCCCTGGTGACGGCATTAAGCTCACCGGAAAGCTCGTGCCCGCACACGGCGGGCCAATCGGCCATCTCCCCCAGGACCTGCGCCGCGCGCTGCTCGTGGGCGGGGTTGCGGATCGCGAAGACGCCGCACACGGCCACCGAGCGCACCTGTCCGCGCCAAGGCTCCACTGCCGCGCGGAGGGCCGCCACATCCAGTGGCTCGAGCACCTCGCCGTGGACGTCCATGGCGCCGGGCACGAAGGCCCGGGGACAGGGCGGGATCTGGCTCAGCAGGTCTTGGCGGGCCGCGGCCTCGGCATCGAATCCGAGTAGCACGAGACCCACGCCCGCACCCAGGCCCTCGACCAGGGTGTTCGTGGCGAGGGTGGTCGACAGGCAGACGCGCTGGACGCCCGCCAGGTCGCGGCCCAGGGCTCCGATGGCGCCGGCGATGCCGAGGGAGAGGTCGGCATATACCGTGGGCGCCTTGGCCGTGGCAAGGACCTGATCGGCCGCGGGGTCCACGAGGACCACATCGGTGTACGTGCCGCCCGCGTCGATTCCCAGTACCTGCGCCGGTTGGTGTCGATCATCCATGGGCTAGCGGTGCGTCCTCGGCGAGGGTATCAGAGATCATCGTCATCCATGAGGTCCTCATCTCGCCCGACCTCGAGGACCCGCTCGACGAACTCCAGCAGCTCGTCGGGCTCGAAGGGCTTGGTGAGGTACATGTCGACGCCCAGCTCGTAGCCTCTGGAGATATCTGCATCATCGCCCAATGCGGTCAGCATGATGACCTGGGTCTTGGCGATCTCCGCATCGGCGCGGAGCTCCTCCAGGACTTCCCACCCGCTCATCTCGGGCATCATGATATCCAGGATGACGCAGTCCGGCCGGTGCTCCCGCACCTTCTGGAGGCCGTCGCGGCCGTTGTATGCCGTGAACACCTCGTAGCCGGCTATCTTCAGGTTGGTCTCGATCACCATCACGATCGGCTTGGCGTCGTCAACTACCAGGACCTTCGCTTTGCCCATCTCGGTACTCTCCCTCGGAAGCTACACTTCGACGCGAGCCAATTCTACTCACGGCGGCTCGCCGTGTGAAGGCGAAGATCCGCCGGTTAGTCCGATCCCTTGCTCTTGGAGCGCGAGGACGTCTTCCGGCCCGAGCCGGACTTGGCCGACTTCTTTGTGGTCGACTTCTTCTTCGATGACTTCTTCTCAGCGCTCTTCTTGGCGCTCTTCTTAGTCGTCTTCTTCGAGGTCGACTTCTTGCCGGTGCCCTTCTTCGCGCCAGACTTCTTCTTGGCTGTCTTCTTTTTGGCGGCCGACTTCTTCTTCGTGCTGGCCTTCTTCTTGGTCGACTTCTTTGTCGTGGTCCGGCCCTTGCGCCCGCTCTTAGGCTCTTCGTCGTCATCGCCCTCGTCCTCCGCCTGAGGCGGCGGCGTCAGCTTGACAGGCTTGCGGGGGATGCGCCGGGCGGCGGGCTTCTCCTTGGCCGGCTCCTGGGGCTCCGGCTCGGGCTCCGGCTCCGGTTCAGGTTCGGGCTCCGGCTCGGGCTCCGGGGGCGGCTCGCTGAGGGAGACTTTGCGTCTGGGTACCCGGCGGGCGGCTTTGGACTCGGACTCGCTCTCCGCTTGGGCGCGACCCGGACGGCGCCGGCCGCGGCGACCCCTGGATCGCTTCGGCGGCTCCTCGTCCTTGGGCTCGTCGGGGGCGGGCTCGGGCTCCTCCTCCGACGCGGGCTCCTCGCTGATCTCGTCGGGGGTGTCGTCCGGTTCCTCCTCGGGCTCGGGTTCGGGTTCGTCGGCAATCTCCTCGCGCTTCGGAGCGTCGTCCTCGGCTTCTCGCTCGTCCTCGTCCTCGGAGGGAGCCTGCTCCTTCTCTTCGCGCTCGGCGCTTCGCCGCGATCTCCTGCCTCGGCGACGCCGACTGCGGCTGCTCCTGGAGCCGCGATCCTCCTTCTCTTCCTTCTCCTGCTCTTGCTCCGGGGCTTCCTGCTCCTCGGTAGTGTCCTCGTCCACGGTCTCGGGCTCCTCTTCCGATGCCTCGTCGCGCTTCTTCGAGCTGGGGCGTCCCTTGGTGAGGGATGGGTCGACGCTCATGGTCCGGAGGCGGCTCAGTGCGGCGGCGAACTCCATGGGCCGGAACTCGGCGTAGTCGCCGGGGTGCTTGCCGTAGTGCGGACTAATCCGGTCCAGCCCCTCTTCCCGTACCGTGTCCAGCAGGGCCTCGGCGACCTGATACATGGACCGGCGCCCGTCGATGATGTCGTGGCGCACCGCGTACTCGATGGCGTCGCCAACGGCCCGAAGCTGAGACGGGTCCACCAATCCCTCCACGCATGAGACGTCGATGTCATGGCGGCCGTATTGGATAGTCGATGTACCCCGGGTGTTGACCTTGGCCGACTTCCGGCCACGGCGAGCGCTAATGGTCGACGGCTGGGCGGCTCGGCTCTTGAGGGAGAGCCTCTTGAGGGGCTTCTCCTCTTGGCGCTCGCTGGGGTACTTCTTGACCACGTCCTTGGCCTGCTTGCTCGCCGCCTTGATGCTGTAGCGATCGACCATGATGACGGTGTCGGCCACCGACAGGTAGTCGCCCGATCCTCCGATCACGACTACGGTGGACACGCCCAGGAGCTCCTTCAGTGGCCGGACCCGATCGATGAGGGGAATGATGGGCTCCCGGCGCGGCCCCACCAGTGCCTGCATCCGCGCGTCTCGGATCATGAAGTTGGTGGCGCAGTTGTCCTCATCGA
>WJIW01000514.1 GCA_014730065.1 Armatimonadia bacterium
CCACGGGCATCTTGTGGGGTTTGTCCCGGCTGGTCCCCAGGATGGTGCCACCGGCGGTGAGGATCCCGGATAGGTCATCGGAGCGGAGGATGCGCGTCGATTTCTCGACGAGTCCTCGAAACCCCTCGAGGATACCTACCACCATGATGTCGTGCGCCAGCGCCGCCTTGCCCACGCCGCGGATGGCCGCATTGAGGCCGGGGCAATCGCCACCGGCGGTGAGGATGCCGATACTGCGGATCGTTCTGTCTGCTTTGCCCATGAGAGCAACGCCTCCCCTGCACCTTCAATGCCATATCGGGGGCGGAAGTTCGGGTGGGGCGACGGATGCAGAGGCGTGGACACCGCCCGGTCTGCCACTCACGGGCACCAGCGGGGTGTCACGGCTTGCGACGGTGGCAGGAGGATGCCACGCGCGGGGGCTCGTGGAGCCCCTCTGGACCGAGACATAACCGGGCGCCCTGCTCTGCCGCGCCGAACCGAGCCGGCGTCCCTGAACCGCCAACGTGAGGCAACACAATTGCTGCACGCCGCATCGCCTGGTATCATGGCGTGCCACGGTGGGCTTGAGCGGCGGGGTGGGGGTACAGGTGCCACTGCACCCCCACAGTCGATCATGCCAACTCCCGACGTGCGTCTGGTAGTGAGCCATACAGACGTGCCGACACGCCGTTCGAGCCCACCGCAACCGCACATGTCATGCAGCAGGCCGGGCTCACGTAGATGTGCGTTTGTCCGTATGGGTCCGGGTTGAACAGGTGCTGCAACTGAGAGAAGTACGCGCAGTAGCACCACCCACTCGCTCCGACTCGTACAAACGTTATGGGCTCATCATGCCCGCAGACCAGACCTCGGCGCAGCCGTCGCGTTGATTTCGCAGGCCACGTGAACTCGGTCCCGCCGCTACGCGGCGGCGTACTGGCCTTCGCAGTCTTGACCATGTCATCCCCCCTTTCCTGTTGGTGTACCCTGCTCACGTAGGACGCGGTGGTTCTGTCGTCAGCGCCCATGTGTTGGGTGCCACGCGCCGGAAATGTGTGTCGTCACGTTGCAGTACCGATGCCACCGACTGGGCGCCCGCAGCCTGCACACCGCGGCTCGTGATCTCCCTGTATATTATGCTCGCATGTAGTGGCTCGCCGGCTTCCTCGATGACGATGCGTGCAGCATCAGATATTGATCTCCCCGACAGGTCCTCGTTGACCTGTGACTCATGCTCATTCTTGGCGTCAACCAGGTCCAACAGTCTGCCCACCGCCTCTAGATCCCGGGCAACCTGAGGCGCCTGTTCACCCCCGAGGGCCAGGACGAGGTCATTGGCGGCGACTAGCTGCGGGCCGAGTTCGCTCAGGGTGAGGAGTGACTCGCGTACGGGCTGCAGAACGCGGGCTAGCTCTTGGTGTATTCCGTCACGCATCTCAACCGCACCTGCCAGCATGGAACTCCGCTGCATTGATGCACCTCCTATGACAGTTTGATGCTACACGTTAGGGTCGAGCGAGTCAAGCACCAGGCGCGATTGTGTTGTATGTTTCAGTTGCGCGAAACCTAGCATAACGGCGGGGCACCGCTCGTTTGGTCGACACGGCTCCGCAGGGCACGCGGACCTGCGGAACGAAGTAAGTTCCTGAGCGGGCGCCGCCCGCGCCAAACCCATCCAACTCAGGGGGAAACACCCAAGATGTCAGGCCAAGTTTTCGATCTCAACGGACGGCTCGAGCAGCTCGGAGCCGCCCGCGCTCAGTTGCAGGAGCCCGCGGACCGGCTCGTCGCGGAGCTACGCTTCGCCACCGGTCTCGCGCGCCAGACCGAGGGCAAGACCGAGGAGTGGCTCGGGCTCATCGGCACGGCCATGGACAAGCTGGAGGAGGCGCTCAACTCAGGCCGCGCCCTGGAGCTCGGCAAGGTGGTCGCCGAAGCCGAGGAGCTGCTGGCTCCCATCGGCCAGGAGGCCAAGACGTATACCATTCACTGCTGCGGCCACGGACACATCGACATGAACTGGATGTGGAGCTGGCCCGAGACGGTAAGCGTCACTCTGGATACCTTCGAGACCATGGACCGCCTCATGGACGAGTTCCCCGAGTTCCACTACAGCCAGAGCCAGATCTCGGTCTACAAGCTCACCCAGCAGCACCATCCCGAGCTGTGGGAGCGAGTCAAGCAGCGGGTCAAAGAGGGGCGCTGGGAGGTCACCGCCGCCCACTGGGTCGAGGGCGACAAGAACCTCGCCTCGGGCGAGATCCTCTGCCGGCATCTCCTTTACAGCCGCCGCTGGCTCCAGGAGAACCTGGATATGCCCTACGAGGACACCAAGCTGGACTGGGAGCCGGACACTTTCGGCCACGCCTGGACGCTTCCGGGCATCCTCAACCGCGCCGGCGTCACCCGCTACTACCACCACCGGGCGGGCGAGGGCCATCGCCTCTACTGGTGGGAGGGCAAGGACGGCAGCCGGGTCCTCGCCTACGACGACTACCCGGTGGGCTACAACTGCGACATCGCGCCCTACATGGGTGACCATCTGCTGCGCTTCACCCAGGAGACCGGGTTGCGGCACATGATGTGGGTGTTCGGCGTGGGCGACCACGGCGGCGGCCCGACCCGCAACATGCTGCGAGTCGCCCAGAAGATGAAGGAGTGGCCCATCTGGCCCGTCGTCAAGCTGGGCACTACCAACGACTTCTACGAGATCGCCGAGCGCGAGGCACCGAAGCTGGACCTCCCCGTGGTCCAGAAGGAGCTGAACTTCGTCTTCCGGGGCTGCTATACCGCCGAGACCCAGATCAAGCTGGCGAACCGGCTCATGGAGAACCAGCTCGTGGAGGCCGAGGCTTGCGCCGTTCTGGGCGGAGCGCTCACGGGCATGCCGTACCCCTTCCAGGGCCTGTTCGAATCCTGGGAGCGGGCCATGTTCATCCAGTTCCACGACATCCTGCCCGGATCGGGCGTCCGGGAGACCCGGCAGCAC
>WJIW01000515.1 GCA_014730065.1 Armatimonadia bacterium
CGCCGGTGAATGCAGGCTGATTATGTCGAGCCGGCTAGCCTACTCCGTCGACTGGTCGCCGGCTTTGGCCACTCCGCCGCCGTAGGCTTTCGCCATGTTTGCCTTGGCGTTGGCCTCGGTCTCGGCCTTCTCCTCCGGCGACTCCTCGGCCTTGCCGGTGCACGCGGGCCCCACCAGGGCCACGGATGCCAGCGTAATGGCCACTACGACATACCGGAGTCCGTTCGCGAAGAGCTTCATGTACGTCCACTCCCATTCAGACAGTCGGTGTTGGATCTAGGGTCGATGCCATTGCCTACTGCGTCGGCCAGTAGTAGATCGGTCCGCCGCCGCCGACGCAATGGATCATTTCGGCCTTCATCCACTTCGCGTGGCCATCCAGGAAGCCAATATTGCTTCCGCCGTTGTGCGGCAGCATGGAGTCACTGATCTCGGTCAGGCCCGTGCCGCAGCCGCCACAGCCGACGTCTCCGGTGATCACGATGTACCTCACGAGGTACCAGTTGGCATCCGGCGCCCATCCGCCCAAGGTCTGGCGGCAGTCGCCGTGCAGCAGGCTCTCGGACGGCTGCGGCCACGCGGCCAGCTTGACCTGATCGCTGCACATCACTTCATTGTAGCCATAGGAGATGGGTCCATCATCGGTGAGGGCAGCCCACGGGCGGGCATTGGGATCGTAGCAGTGGCAGATGTCCCTGGCCGCGCTGGGGCACTCGTAGATCTGCTGGTTCTTGGCGTAGGGGTAGATCCCAGCGTACCAGTGGGCCAGGCCGGGGTCGTCCCAAGCGCCGCCCGGCCGGTGGTTCCACGACCAGTACGGAAGACGCTCATCGTAGTCCTGGGCGTAGGCGAGGAAGGCCGTGTTGATCTGCCGGACGTTGCTTAGACAACTGGTCTGGCGGGCCTTCTCACGGGCTTTGGCGAACACGGGAAAGAGAATAGCAGCAAGAATCGCAATGATTGCAATAACCACTAGCAGCTCGATAAGGGTGAATCCGGTCCTTCGTCTCAAAGCAGCACTCTCCTCGCTCGTTGATGGAGCTGGTTGCGGGCAAGCAGACATGGCACTCCAGGCGGACTCAGAGGGATACCTGAACCCCCAGAAGGAGCACGCCGACTGGCCCGCTTGGGACTTGGATCACGACCAACTGAAGTTGCTCACCCTAGCTCTGTTCCAAGCACAGAGTTCCGTGTCCATCCATAGTTTCCTTCCACAACTCGCCCGAGGGAATGCATGTTCAGCGCGGAACTCCTGCCTGATCTGGTTCGCAGGTGGCACGCAGGCTGGAGGACGGCATGGACGCCACGGACCATCACCGCCGCGAGTCCGCGGAGCACAGGCGGCTCGAGGAGGAAGCCCGGCGGGAGGCCAACTGGAAGCGCTGGGGCCCCTACCTGGCCGAGCGTCAGTGGGGCACCGTTCGTGAGGACTACTCCGCCCACGGCAACGCCTGGGCCTACTTCCCGCATCGTCACTCCCACCTGCGAGCCTACCGATGGGGCGAGGACGGGTTGCTTGGCATCACCGACCGAGAGTGTCGCCTGTGCTTTGCTCTGGCACTGTGGAACGGCCGCGATCCCATCCTCAAGGAGCGCTTGTTCGGCGTCAGCAATCAGCAGGGCAACCATGGCGAGGATCCCAAGGAGACCTACTACTACCTGGACTCCACGCCGACCCACTCCTACTTCAAGGCCTCCTATCTCTACCCCCATGCCGAGTACCCCTACGAGTGGCTCGTGGAGGAGTCGAAGCGTCGATCCCAGGACGAGCCCGAGCCCGAGCTGCACGACACGGGGATCTTCGAGGAGGGCCGCTACTTCGAGGTCGTAGCCGAATACGCCAAGGCCGGCCCGAACGACATCTGTATGCGCTTCCGTCTCACCAATCGCGGCCCCGACGCGGCCGTGCTGCACTTCCTGCCGACCCTGTGGTTCCGCAACTCCTGGATCTGGGGGTGCCGGCACGAGGGGTGCTCCATGAAGCCCGTGGCTCGGCGCACAGGGCCCGGGGAGCTGCTCACCAGTCACGAGAAGCTGGAGGACTTCCGGTTCTCCTTGGGGGCGGGCCCGAGCGGCGAGGACCCGGTGCTTCTGTTCACCGAGAATGAGACGAACACCCGCGCTCTCTACGGCGTCGACAGCTACACCGAGTACGTAAAGGACGCCTTCAACCGTTATGTGGTCCAGGGCGAGGAGGATGCCGTCAGCCCCGACGACTGGGGCACCAAGGTGGCCGGGTACTACCGTCTCGACTTGGCCGGCGGCGCCGATGTGGAGATACGGGCCCGCCTCACCATCGCCGAGGAGGCCGAGGACGATCCTCTGGGCCGGGGATTCGACGGCACCCTCACGGCCCGGCTCGAGGAGGCCGACGCATACTATGACGCGGTGCTGCCCGGTCACTTGGACGGGGAGCAGCGGGTCCTGGGCCGCCAGTCGTACGCCGGCCTGCTATGGACGAAGCAGTTCTACCACCTGGTGATCAACGACTGGCTGGCAGGCGACCCGAACATGCCTCCTCCTCCGCGCCGGCGCGAGGAGGCCAAGAACTCCGAGTGGATCCACCTGTACAACCGGGACGTCATCTCCATGCCCGACAAGTGGGAGTACCCTTGGTACGCGGCCTGGGACCTGGCCTTCCACATGGTGCCCTTCGCGGAGATCGACCTGACGTACGCCAAGCAGCAGCTCATCCTGTTCCTCCGGGAGTGGTACATGCATCCCAACGGCCAGCTCCCCGCGTACGAATGGGCCTTCTCCGACGTGAACCCACCGGTCCACGCGTGGGCCTGCTGGCGAGTCTACCAGGCCACGGGCCGGCCGGGCGAGCGCGACCGATGCTTCCTGGCCAGCGCCTTCCAGAAGCTCCTGCTGAACTTCACGTGGTGGGTTAACCGGAAGGACTTGTCGGGCAAGCACATCTTCTCAGGCGGCTTCCTGGGCCTGGACAATGTCGGCATCTTCGACCGCTCCCGGCCCCTGCCCACGGGCGGCGTGCTGGAGCAGGCCGATGCCACGGCATGGATGGCTTTCTACTGCACCACCATGCTCGCCATGGCCATGGAGCTGGCCCAGACCGATCCCGAGTACGAGGACATGGCCTCCAAGTTCTTCGAGCATTTCGTGGCCATCGCCGATGCCATGAACTCGCTCGGGGGCACCGGGCTGTGGCATGAGGAGGATGGGTTCTACTACGATCACATCCAGCTCGAGAACGGTCAGGACGTGCCGGTCCGGGTGCGCTCGACGGTGGGGCTCATGCCCCTGGTGGCCTCCCTGGCCATGCCCATCGAGCACATAGACCGACTCCCCGGGTTCCGCAAGCGCATGGACTGGTTCCTCAAGTACCGCCGAGACCTGCGCCAGCAGATCTCCTACCTGACCGAATCCCACGAGCGCCCGGGCGAGGACGTAGGCGACCCCGTTCCGTACCGGATGCTCGCCATCCCATCCAGGGAGAGGCTGGAGCGCATCGTCCGGTACCTCCTGGACGAGAACGAGTTCCTATCGCCCTACGGTATACGGTCGCTGTCCAAGGTTCATGAGAACGAGCCGTACCAGCTCTACACGCCTTCGGGGGAGTTCCAGGTGGAGTACGAACCCGGCGAGTCCCACACGCGCATGTTCGGTGGGAACTCCAACTGGCGCGGCCCGGTGTGGTTCCCGATCAACTACCTCATCATCGAGGCGCTGCGACGATACGATCTGTTCTACGGCGAGACCCTCAAGGTTGAGTGCCCCACGGGCTCGGGCAACCGGCTGACCTTCGGTGAGGTCGCCGATGAGATCCAGAGGCGGCTGGTGCGTCTCTTCGAGCCCGGCGAGGATGGAGTGCGGCCGTACGAGCGCGGCGCGGCCTTCCTGGGGCACGGCCCCGAGCGCCCTCACCTGTTCTACGAGTACTTCCATGGCGACACGGGCCGCGGCTGCGGCGCCTCCCACCAGACGGGCTGGACGGCGCTGGTGGCGACCTGCCTTCGGGAGCTGGGGCCCTCCTGAGCTCCCCTCCGCGCCTCGGGCCGAACACCGTTTCCGCGCGCCCACACCCACTTTCTCACGGCTCAGACACCCGCGGCAGGAGACGAGCGCCCGGCCAGGGTAGCCCTCCGTGGCAAGGCGTTGGTCGGGGTGAGGGCGGTGGCTGTGTCGAGGAGGAAGCGTATGACGAAGAGGGAGTTTCTGCAGCTCCTATCCGCGGGGCTCGGAGGGGCGGTGCTCTCCTCTCTGGGTAGCGGGTGCGCGTCGGGCGGAGGCGTTGCGGGCGGCGGAGGCGCGCCGGCGGTGCCTCCCCTGCCCAACGGCCACCAGTTCTTCCCCATCAAGAGCCAGGGCCAGGAGGTGGGATCCAGGGCGGTCGTGGACTACCTGCCGGGGTCAGCTCACATCTCCGACAGCGGGCACCTGACCTTCCACTCGCGGGCGGCCGACGAGAGCATGGGCCTCCACCAGGTGCGCCTGTCCTACTCGGGCGGAGAGCCCACCATCCAAGATGAGCGCACGGTGACCCACGATGGCGATACTCTACCCGATGGCCGGGTGGTGAAACGCCTGGGACCCGTTGACAGCAACCACGAAGGCCACGTAGCCCTGGTGGCGCACGGACAGGGCGCGGACGAGGAAGACCACGAGAACCTGCACCACGGTCTGTACGTCGATCGAGGCTCGGGACCGGAGAACGTCCTGAAGTTCGGTCAGGAGTTGCCCGGCGGTCATGGCACATTCATGGGTACTCTGGGCGATGTGGACATCCACAACAACTCGAACGTACTCGCGGTAGGCCACTACGGAGCGGGGACCGACGATCCCACGCCCAAGGCCGGACTGATGCACCTACCCGGTGGATCCACCACGGGGATGACCGTACCTGTGCATACGGGTGACTTGGTGGCCAACTCGGAGGGGGTCGTCCGAGGGATCGGCCTCGTCGATATGCACGATGACGGCAAGTACGTGGCCCAGGTTTTCGCGGACCGACGGGGACAGGTGTCCGCGTCGGCCATGTCCGAAGGCGCCATGACGCCGCGTTTCACCGCCCTCCTGGCCGGCCATGTGTCCGCGGTGGGCGCGATGTCGGTACTGACCGCCTCCTCGGGGTTGGGAGTCGGCGCTCGCGAATCGGCCGATTCGTACTACGGACCGCGCATCGGCGGTCAGGGCGTGGTCGCCAACGTCGTCCACCTCACGGAGACCACTCAAGCCCTCGTCTACCACGGGCAGCGCGTCCTCACAACCGGGGATACCGGGCCCGCTGGCGGCGAGGTGCTCGGGTTCGGGCCACCGGTGGTGGGCAAGGATGGCGTCGTCTACTACCTCCTCCTAAGCCGATCCGCGGCGGGGATGCAGCTCGTGGCCTACAACGGTAGCGAGCATCGCATCCTAGTCAGCCGAGGCGACCAGTTGAGGCCGGGAGGCCCCCACGTGGAGACGATCGTGTTCGGGGCGACCACCGAGCAGGTCGACTCCAACGGACGTCTCGCCTTCACCTGCGAGTTCGACGATGGCAGCTCCTCGGTCGTCGTCGGACTACCCGTATAAGGAGCCCACCCATGGCGAACATACCCAGCACTCTGATCGGAACTTCCGATCCCCCGAACTTGGCTGAAGGCATCGCGCTCTTCCCTGGGCACTCCGTGAACCTGGCCAGCGCGACGCCATCGGCCACTCTCTGGAATGTCAATCCGCAGATCTTGGCTTGGAGGATCCACTCCCTCGCCCGGGTGTACCTCACGGCCGGCATCGGCGGTCCCGCGTACGCCTGGCGCCTGCGCGCGGAAGGCTCCACCTCAGGGAACCAGATGGCCTTGAACATCTCCGAGGATGAGTATCAGGCCGGCATCCTGATGGGAATGCAGCTCAACTTCAACTTCGTGACCAGCATCGAACAGTGGTGCATCCATTGGGTGTGGGACGGGTGGCACAGCCACTTCGAAGGACAGTGGCGCAATATCTTCTCGTCCTCAGCGACCCTATCATTAGATCTGATCACGCTGCTCATTACAGTTGTCGTGAAGCTCATCGAGGGCAGCGAGATGGACGACCCGGAGACCACGCGTCTGTTCAAGGACATGAGCAAGTACTTCCCAAGCACCACGCGCAAGACGTACGGCCTCATGGATGATACCAGCGGCCTAGTGCGCAAGGGCGGCAGCCTGACTCTCCATCCGACGCTCCATCTGGACATCAACCTTCTTGGGCTCTTCACCGGCGAGGAGGAGATGGAGGAGTTGGAGGGCATGGCCAGCGCCTTCGCCAAGGCGTGTGGTCACATACAGGCTGGCCCCTCCATCGGCCTGAGCCTGCCCACCACCATCGGGATGACCAAGCTGAAGGCGGATAATGACGAGTACACCAACCTGAGCTTCTCCGGGAGCACGGTTACGGGCACAGGGCCCGATGCGGACAGCACCGTCAACGAGGTGGGCATCGAGCTGTCACACGAGCCGGGCTTCGACATCACAGCAGGCTTCTTCGCGGGATTCTCGATCCTCAAGATCTTCGCCTACACCTACCATTGGCAGATCGGTCTACTGGGATTACTCGGGATCGCCCCCACCGCCGGGCCGTACTACAACACCCGAGAGAGCTCGGTGGGTGCCACGTCCATCTCCAGTACCGGGGCCTCTCCCATCGAGGTCGTGCTCGAGGAGCCGGAGGCGGTTTCATGAGCCATGACGGGGCGGACAGTCCTGGGCGACTGGCGATCGGGAGTGCGGCGGATCTGGCTGCGGCGCTTCGGCACCCGGACCTGATGGTGCGACTGTCGGTCCTGAGAGCCTTGGCCGCCGATCCGGAACGGGCGATGGCCTACGGACGACACGACGGGCGAGACCTAGTGGACGACCTGCTGGCTCTCCTCGACGGGTGGGGCGCGTCCCCGCTGTTCGTGGCTGGTGTGGCGTGTCTCCTCGCCTTGGACGATCCTCGGGTCCTGGAGTGGTGCGAAGACCAGTTCGCCCGCATGGAGGACCCTGAGCTCGCGGCGCTCGTCGGTGAGAGGCTAGCCGACCTGCCGGAGCGCCGACGCGTGGAGCTGCTCCAGCCGGTCCTCATGGCGGAGGGCCGGCCAGCCCACGCGCGCATCTCCGCTGGCCTCCTCAGCGACTGCCGACTCGCCGACGACGCATGTGTGGTCCGCCGCACTCTGTTACTCGGCGAGCCCGCGTCTCCGGGTGATGCGACGAGACTCTGGATGGACGAGCTCCGCGGGCCCTGGTGGCCGCTGGCCCGCGCAGCGTTGGAGGATTGTGGGGCGCAGACCGTTCGCGCGCTGGACCCCCATGCGCGGGACATGGACGATGACACGCTGACCTGGCTCCTACGTCTCGCCGCGGAGCACGCGCCAGACGATGCCCCGCAGGCCATGGCTCGCGCTCTGGGGTCCGACGACCCCACCCAATTGCGTGCGGCCCTCGGCTGCGCAGAGCGTGCCGCCGAGCCCGTAAGGGAACCGCTGGGGAGCCTCATCACGCCCCTGGTGCACCATCCAGACCCCGGCGTTCGAGCGGACGCCGTGGCGGCCGGGGCGGCCATCGCCGACGTTCCCGCCGCACTGTCGGCGGAAGCGGCACCGGAGGTACGGGTCGCTCTTCTGAGCAGGCTGAGCGGCAACACGGCGGCCCTCAGCCGGGTTCTGATGGACGATGACTGGCGGGTCCGCGCCCGAGCCACCGAGCTGCTCATCGCGGCGGGGAGCCGCGCCGAGGAGCACGTTGCGCCCCTTGTTGAGGGCGCGCCCCCGGCCACACGGCTGGCCGCCACGCAAGTTCTGATCGGACTGGGCAGGGAGCCATGGACGAGCCAAGGTACAGCATCGCACACGACTTAGCCCTCCTTCGGCGGGCCCACCTGGAGAAGGCGGAGGCCAGTGCCCAACCAGGTTCGGGGGGAGTATGCGCCGTCAGCTTCTTCCTTTCCACGACCGAGGAGCACCGCGACTTGATCCGGCGGATCGGGCTGGGCGATCACCTGCTCGAATGGGACGTCCGCGCACGCAGCTCATGCTGGGTGGGCCCCAGGTGGTGGATCAAGGTCCGCTACGACGGCGGGGGCCCTTCCCAGTACTTCAGCGTCAGCCCCGGCCTCACCGATCCGGCTCCTTTCATCGAGCGCTTCGTTGGCGTCACCGGCACGCCGTGGACTTCAGAACTGCGGCGTGCCGTAGGGGAGCTTGGCCGACTCCGGCAGACCACATGGGGACTGGCTCTGAAGTGGACAGGGGATCAGCCGAAGCCACGCATCATCGGCCGGGTCTCCAGGGCGAGGCTGCCTTCTCTGCTAGCGGACCTGGGCCTCGAGATAGGGGTGACCGAGGCCTATGCTCGCTGGAACCGCTCCCTGGGAGGCAGTGCGTGGTGCTACGTCAGTGTGGACGCCTCGGGAGCAGTCGCATCGGTTGACTTCGAGGCTGTTCCGTCGAGCGAAGTGCCTTTCGCCGCGGCGGACGTCTTCGATGGGACGCTCGGAGCGGGCCCATTGCCTTACCTCAAGTGCCGCGTCGCATCCGGAGGACAGTGCGCGTGGACCGTGTACGCTCCCTTGGCTGAGGTGCTTGGCACTGCCGATCTCGTCGCGAGCGATCGCTGACCGCTCGGGGCAGGCCTTGCTCTCCCTCGCGCTGAAGTCCGGGCGAGAGGAGGATCCACCATGCTCGAGGCCGTAGATCCGCGCTTCCCCACCGTCCATCACGACGTCGATCTCTGTGTCGTGGGCGGGGGGATGGCCGGGGTGTGCGCGGCCCTCGCGGCCGCCCGGCGCGGCGCCCGGGTCGCCATCATGCAGGACCGGCCCGTCTTCGGGGGCAACGCGTCATCCGAGTGCCGGGTCCATATCTGCGGGGCCGACCGCCATAACCACGTCCCGAATATGCGCGAAACGGGCATCCTGGAGGAGCTGCGACTGGAGAACCTGCGGCGGAACCCCGGCCGGTCCTTCTCCGTCTGGGACACGATCCTACACGAGCGCACAGCCTTCCACCCCTCGGTCACGCCTCTGCTCAACTGCTCCTGCCTGGACGCTGACATGGACGGCTCACGCATCCGATCCGTCACCGGCTGGCAGCTCACGACGCAGACCCATCACGTGGTATCGGCCAAGGTGTTCGCCGACTGCTCCGGCGATGGCATCCTGGCGCCGCTGACCGGCGCCGACTGGCGGATGGGTCGGGAGGCGCGGTCGGAGTACGGTGAGTCCATCGCTCCCGAGGAAGCCGACGACCGGACCATGGGCATGACGTGCCTGTTCCAGGCGAGGGACACGGGCGTGCCCCAGCCGTACGAGCCCCCTCCCTGGGCCGAGGTCTTCGAGAGCTGCGAGGACCTGCCGTACGGCCGAGGAAGGCATCGCTGGTGGCGCATGGGTTACTGGTGGGTCGAGCTGGGCGGTGAGCATCACTCTATCCACGACACGGAGCGGCTTCGCGATGAGCTGCTGGCCATCGTCTTCGGCCTGTGGGACCACATCAAGAACCGCTGTCCCGAAGGCGGTGCCGAGACCTGGCAGCTCGAGTGGGTGCAGTTCCTGCCCGCCAAGCGCGAGAGCCGGCGGTTCGTCGGCGAGCACGTCCTCTGCCAAGGCGACATCGAGGCCGGCGGCCCCTTTGACGATGTGGTCGCGTACGGCGGCTGGACCATGGATGACCACCACCCGGCGGGGTTCCGCTCCGTGCGAGTGGGCGCCCCCGCGACCGTATTCCACCAGGCCCCTTCGCCGTATGGAATCCCCTACCGCACGCTCTACTCCCGGAACATCGACAACCTCATGTTCGCCGGCCGGTGCGCGAGCTGCACCCATGCCGCCATGAGCTCGACCCGGGTGATGGGCACCGCCAGCAGTATGGGCCAAGCGGTGGGCACGGCAGCGGCGCTGGCGGTAGAGCGGGGCGTGGCCCCCCGCGGGGTCGGGGACCACATGGCCGAGCTGCAGCAGCAGCTCCTCGCCGATGACGCCTACCTGCCGGGGATCGCCCGACAGCTCCCTGAGCTGACGCGATCGGCCACTCTCAGCGCTACCCGGGGCGATCCCGAGCCTGTGCGCGATGGGGTCGGCCGGCCGGTGGGCGGGGAGCTCCACGGTTGGGAGTACTCCATCGGCGACTCCCTGGAGCTGACCTTCGATGGCCCGCGGGAGCTGCGGGAGATTCAACTGGTCCTGGACAGCGACCTGGCGGCGAACATCGCCATGAGCTACCACCAGCCCGACAGCCAGCTCACGGCGCCGCCCTCCAGGCTTCCCCGGCGCTTCCGGTTGGAGGTGCTTCGGGACGGGGCCTGGCAGCTTCTCCACGAGGAGCTGGACAATCACCAGCGGCTACTGCGGTACCCCGTCAGGGAGACGGTCGAAGGGATCCGTTTCGTGCCCGTCGCACTCTGGGGCCAAGCGCCGGCTTCCACTCTTTACGAGATGTCCGTCGGGTAGGGGTTGTCGGTGCGTTGGCTTGGAACGCAGCCATCTTCGGCAATGGGAACACCCTCATCCGCTACTGCAACAGTGCGGGCTTCCGGGAGGTCCTGCCGAGGTGCCTAGCGGCGGCGGTGTCCCCCTCGGTCTCGTCTCCAATGCCGCCTTAGGAAGTCTGGGCAGGCTATGGCGACGTCCGCCGGCTCTCCGTCAGAACTGGAAGTAGATGAACGGGTCGAACTCCGCGGGGTAGTACACGAGTATCAGCCACCAGAGCGTGAGCAACACCGCCGGGCCCCACCATCGCCCCTCGGACAGCAGGTTCGAGAGGCACCAGCGCTCCTCCGAGACCGCCAACAGGACATGGTAGAGCGCCATGGCTCCCAGGGCCCCGAGCACGAAGGGCGGATGCCATGTCATGCCCGCGGCCGGTGCGAACATCTGGCTGAGGATGACCCACGCGTCCTGGAAGCTCTGGGCCCGGAAGAAGACCC
>WJIW01000516.1 GCA_014730065.1 Armatimonadia bacterium
GCCGCCATCGATTACCTGGACACCGACGGCGACGACGACCCCGATGAGATGGTCATCTTCTACTGGCGCCAGCGGATGCCGGGGCTGGAGGGCGAGTGCCTCCAGGCTTGGTGGTCCAGGGACCTGGCCGACCGCAACCTGTTGTGGCACACCCGGGACTGGACGTACACCCAGAGCCTCTGCCAGTACCGATCCTACTTCGCGGGCGACTTCATCTTCAGCGCCTTCGGCATCGATCTGACCAGCGATCGCTGGGTCGCCATGTGGGAGAACCCCTTCACCTTCTACGATGTGGACGGCGATGGGGGCAGCGAGGTCACCGTGCGCATCGAGGGGCTGAGCGATGGCGTGGACGCCCTCCGGTACAGCCTGGATGCCGATGGCGATGCCAGCGCCGCCCGGCCGTACGACTACGATGTCTCCATCTCCGCCCACGCCGATCCCGATGCCGGAGCCGCCGTGACCCTGGAGGGTGCCGATACCTTCGACCTGGTCATCCGAGGCTACCCGACGGACCCGGTCCTGAGCTGGGAGGCGGTCCGCGACTTCGCCCAGGCCGCGCCCTGGGCGAGCACCTGCCTGACCTGGGATGAGATCAACGCCAACACCGCCGCCGAGGCGTACGGTGACCCCCACGAGCGATGGGAGGGCATCATCGCGCCCGGCTTCGAGACATTCCAGCAGATCGGCGGCCCACCGACGAGCACCTTCAATAAGCGGTTCGAGCTGACGGAGCAGCCGGCCAGCCCATTGCGGCTCTATGTGGACCCCGCTGATCGGCGCCTTCATCTGCTGGGGGCTGACGCGGGCTGGATCGACGTGGACTATAACCTCGATGGCGCCCTGGATGCTCGATACGAGTACGACGATCTGGATGGAGACGGGATCTTCGACCGGCGAGCCGGTGACGTGAACGGCGATGGCGAGGTCGACATCGAATGGCGGCTCGGCGGGGAGACGCACGGCATGTCCCTGGAGTGCATCAGCCTCCAGGGCATGCACGGCAGTCTCGTGCGGGGAGCGCTTCGGGGGAGCCGTGCCTTCGTTGACAGGGCCCTGGGCGTGCTTGGCCAGCCGCCGCCGGAGGTGGAGGCGGTCATCGACTTCTACCGCGACGAGCTGCCTGCATGGCACCCCGAGACACGGCTGGGCCTACGCGCACAGCGGAGCCTGCAAGGTGCGCGCTACTATCTGGATCTGATCCGCGACCGGCTCTTCGTGGCTCTCCGTGAGCATCACGCCGACGAGCTGCCGTGGGCCGAGATCGAATCGGTCTATGTCAGCGGCGATTACGAGGCGGCGGCAGCACTCCTGCCCGCTGGCAACTATGCTCCGACCACGGTCGGCGGACATCCCAGCCGTGTGGCCGTCACGGCGACACACGCCGGGCCGGGTAGGGAGGGAGTGCCGGTCGCGCTATCGACCGAGGCTATCGAGGGCTTCACGCCACAAGCGTACGCGGTGACCGGCCCCCACGAGTGGATCTGCCGCCTGGAAGTGCCGGCACAGGTCGATCGGCTGGACCCCGGCGCTCCGCCCGAGCTGAGCTTCCTGACCGCCGGCGGGGCCTACGACGAGTTCTGGGTTCACTTCGGAGGGACCGAGCCCGCCCGGCCGTGGCCAGCCCGCACCGCAGTGGCCGAGTGGCCGCGGAACATCGGCTGGGAGTCCACTCGGGCGGCCTACCGCTGGTACGATGGGCAGCTCGACTTCTTCGGGCGCCACGCCTACGGGCCCGACGGGCAGCCCGACGACCGGCTGATCTTTCCCGTCGATGGCGTCCACTACCATGTGGAGCAGGAGTGGGGTGTGGACGCGCTTCACGTCGGGTCCACGTCGGGGCTCGGCGGCCTGACGCTCTACGTCGGCGATGAGGCCCACCCCATCCAGAACCCCCTCGGCGAGGGGCATGTGCGCTTCACGGTCCGGCCTCTCGTCGCCGGGCCGGTCCGGGCCGCCGTCGAGGTTACCGCGCAGAACATCATCCCCGGCGAGCCAGCGTCGGCACGGATCCTGTACATCATATATGCCGACCGGCGCCACACGGAGGTCCGTGTCGAGCTGCGCGACGCGCCCGAGGGTGCGCTGCTGGCGCCGGGGCTCATCAAGCTCCCGGCCAGCGACCTGATATGGGCGCCCGACCATGGCGTCCTTGGCACATGGGGCGTTCAGGAGGAGGCCATCGGCGAGATCGGTCTGGGTGTGCTGGTGCCCCCGAGCCAGGTCGAGCGCCTGGTCGAGCTGGACGAGGAATGGCGGGTTCTCTGCCGGCCCGAGGAGGGTCGGCTCAAGTACCGCATCATCGGCGACTGGCGGAAGGGCCGCCGGTTCGATGTGGCACCGGGCGCCGGCGACTGGCGCCGTGAGCTTGTGGAGATGGCTGGCTCGGCCGCCCTCCTGATGGTCGGACCTGTTGAGGAGGATGGACCGCGATGAGCTCATCCTGCACCCATGATCTGTCGGGGCGAGTCGCCATCGTCACCGGAGCCAACAACCCCTTGGGCCTCGGCCGGGCCATCGCCGTGGCGCTTGCCGAGGCCGGCGCTGACCTGTTCGTGACGTACTATCGCCAGGAGGTGGACGTGGCCGATCCCGATGCCGCGCCCGGTGAGGCGTACTACATGGCTCAGCAGTCGCACCATTGCTCCTCGGCCATCGAGGCCATCCAGCGGTTCGGGCGACGGGTCGAGGCGTGGGAGGTGGATCTCGCCGATCCCGCAGCGGTGCCCGAGCTGTTCGACCGAGCCGAAGCCGCCCTAGGCCCCGTGGACATCCTGGTCAACAACGCCGCCCACTGCGTCACCGACACCTTCCGCCCCGGGGGCAGCGAGGCCGCGTGGGGCGTGGCGTCCGGCCGCATCTCGGCGGAGACCATCGACCGGCACTTCGCGGTCAACACGCGCACCCCCGCTCTGGCCATGGCGGAGATGGGCCGGCGCCACCACGAAGCGGGCCGGAGCTGGGGACGGATCATCAACATCAGCACCGACGCCGCTTCGCAGTTCCCCGGCGAGACCTCGTACGGCGCGAGCAAATACGCCCTGGAGGCCTACAGCAAGTCGGCGGCCACGGAGCTGGGCGGCCTGGGCATTACGGTGAATGTCATCTCGCCAGGCCCCATCCAGACGGGGTACATTCCCGCCGAGTTGGAGCAGGAGCTGAGTGTCCACACGCCCCTGGGCGGGGTGGGGCGACCCGGCGACGTGGCCGATGTGGCCGTCTTTCTCGCCTCCGACGCGGCTCGGTGGCTGACGGGACAGATCATCTACGTCGGCGGCGGGCACCGGATGCCGGGTTAGGGTGATGTGATGCCGTCCACGCCTCCATGGGCCGAGGACCCATCGGCCCAGGTATATGAGTACCGGCCGAGACCCCACTTCGCCGCTCTCACGATGTGGGCCATCACCTCGTCCTTGTCCCTGCTGGCCCTCAGCGGCATCCTGGTGGGCCGCGCGGTGGAGACGCGCGGCATGGAAGCGGTGGGGTCAGCCGTGGTCGCCGCCCTCTGGTCCTTCCTGGGGATTCGCATCGGCATCGGCGCCATCCAGTTACTGCGGTCCGACCGGCGACTGGTGGTGTTGACCGAGGCCGAGCTGATCGACGCACGCAGGGCGTCGCGGGGGAGCGTACCCCTAACGGCCATCGTGCGGATCGTCGCTTCCGGTGGCACCGAGCGCCAGCCCACGGAGGTGAGCTTCGAGACCGAGGACAAGCCACTTGCCATCACCGCTGACCTCCACGGTTGGCCCCGGCTCGTGGCAGAGGTGATGCATCGCTGTCCCTCCGCGCGGGTGGATCTGGATCCAAGGCTAGTGGCTCATCTTACGGCCCTGCGGGAGGGACGACTGCCGAGGATCACGGCCGAAGCCGCACCTGTTGAGGTGACACCTCAGCCGACGTCGCGACTCCGCTCAACGGCAGTGGGGAACTTGATGGCCGGCGTGATCATCGTGGCACCCGCGCTGGCTCTTGGCGTGCCGATGTGGCTGTCGGCGGCCATCGGCCTGGGCGCGGTGGCGTGCGCCATTGTCTGGATCCGACGCACCCTTCGTGACCAACAGCTCTCGCTGCGGCTCGCGGCGAATGGCGTCCAGGTGATGGACGGCACTGGGGACGACGACCCGGTCCCGTGGAGCGAGGTGTTCGGTGCGACGGCGCACTCGGGCCTGCTAACCACCACCCTTCGGATTGACACGGCCGGTCGCGCCCTGGTAGCTCACTGTACTCGGGGCGACGCCGAGGCGGCCGAGCGAGTGGTGGTAGAGGTGCTTAGGCGGATGGATGCGGCTCTGGGGTAGGCGATCACTCGCTCTGTGCGGGGACGTGGGGCAGCGAGCTTCGTCCGAGGTGCGGACGTATCTTGGCGAAGCCCCATCGCAGCCTGCCCTCACCCTGCACCCTCTTCCATCGCCGGTGGCGACCGGAGAGGGGGAAGAGTTGGAACCCCCTGTGGTCCCCCTTCTGGTTGAAGGGGGACGGAATGGTCTCGTCCCCTCGCAGGTTCGCGGGGGGACCACAGGGGGGTCCACCGTAGTGGGCTGGGCTCAGTTGGGAGCGGGTGGCTCTGCCCTCACCCTGCACCCCCTCCCATCGCCGGTGGCGACCGGAGAGGGAGAAGAGTTGGAACCCCCTGTGGTCCCCCTTCTGGTTGAAGGGGGACGGAATGCTCTGGTCGCCCCGGCCTAAGATCAGTAACCCAGCAGGTCCAGCGCCCTGCTCCGCATGCTCGCCGCTGTATGGCCGTCGGGCAGTCGAAGCTCCAGGAGCGCTGGCCCTTCGAAACTTGCCGCCCGTACCCGGTCACCCACGGCCCTCCAGTCGATGGTTCCCTCGCCGAGCATGCGGTGCTGGTCGGCGGTGCCGTCGTTGTCGTGGAGGTGCAGGCTGGCGAGTACGGGCGCCATCGCGTCCACCGCCTCCGCGGCGTCGCCCGTGACATTGGCGTGACCCGAGTCGTAGCAAGCCCGCAGCTTGGGGCTGTTGATGCCCTCTACGAACTCCCGCACCGCCTGGGGCGAATCCAGCACATGGCCGGGCGGCAGGTTCTCCACCGCGAGGGTGACGCCGCAATCGGCGGCGTGGTCCAGGAGCTGGGAGATCGAGTCGGCGGCTCGGTCCACGGCCCGATCCGCATCCCCCTCGGTGTAGTGATGGCCCGCATGTATGACCAGCAGCCTTGAGTTCAGCACCGCGCAGGTCGCCAAAGCCAGCTTGTGACGCTCGATGGCGCCTCGGCGGGCATCGACATCGGCCACCGAAAGGTCCGCGGCTCCGCCGAACTCGGCATGCACCACGCGTACCGCGATCCCCGCACCCTTGAGGGCACGGTGGACACGGCCCGCGCGCTCCATGGGCGTCAGGCCCTGGGCTTCATCCAGAGGCAGGCCCACCTCCACGGCCCGCACTCCCGATGCCGCCAGATCCCGAGCGCGCTCGACGATGTACGTGCCCAGTAGGGCTCCCGCGTGGACGATCTCGGGTACGCTCATCAAGCCATCTCTCCCAGAGCGCGCCATTCGGTGGCGGCGATCTCGGGCAGCGGTCGCCCGTCCTGGTCGCGCAGGTAGAAGCTCAGCTCGACAGGATTGTCGTAGCGCACGAGCTTGATCATGATCCGGTGATTGCCGGGCTGGAGCGTCGCGTTGGCGGTCTCCACGTTTCGCATGGACAGGGGAGACTCCTCGTGCTCTCGGCGCAGTAGAGCCTTGCCATCCAGCCACAGGCGCATTCCGCATGACGCGGCCACGGCCACCGATGCCTTCATCTCGCCGGGCACGTTCCAGTCACTCACCAGGTACAGTGTGCCGGGTCGGCCGTCGAAGTACCGCTCCACGTCCATATGACACTCGGCGAAGCTGGTCTTGCGGAACCTAACCCGCGTATCGTCCCGGCCCGCGTACCAGGTGGCCTCGGACAGGTCGCGCTCGGGACCCTTAGGCTTGCGCAGGTCCTCGGGCCCCGAACCCTCGAAGGGCCCGCACACCCACCAGCAGCTCTCACCGAGAAGCGGGAAGCGCGAGGAGGCCTCCAGGCCATCCTCCAAGGTCACGTGAAGATCGAGCATCGCCTTCCGGGGCAGCCGCTTGCCCCGGGCCGAGGCCAGAAAGTAGGCGCCCGGGCATGCCGGCTGGGCGCCCGAGGGGCCTACGGTAAGCCGGGTGGCGCAGCTCAGTGTCAGCTCACCGGCCTCGGGGCCCTGCGTACGGCGCGCCGCTCCGAGGAACAGGGTCTTGCTCGCACCGGCGGCGATGGCGGGGGCTCCCTGGTAGTTCACGATCAAGTCCACTGGGCCCGTGCGCAGAACCATCTCGCGCGGG
This sequence comes from Armatimonadia bacterium, assembly GCA_014730065.1. Taxonomy (GTDB): domain Bacteria; phylum Armatimonadota; class Zipacnadia; order UBA1398; family UBA1398; genus UBA1398. The sequence goes on from WJIW01000516.1 coordinate 6,318, forward strand.
TCACGATTGAGCACCGCGGGGTCCACCTCGCCCCGGGCCAGCTCGATGGGGTCGAAGTTCTCCAGGTCGGTGATGAGGCCGAGCCCGACGCTGGCATCCTCTTCCTCGAGGGTGGACTTGGCCAGGGCCACGAGGCGGTCGGCGAGGCTCTCGAAGCCTAGCGCTTCGGCGGGAATATCCACATCGGGGTGGGGGGGCATGTCGGCCTTGGCGCCCGACCAGCTCTCCGGCAGGGCTTCCTCGCCCAGCAGGATTCCAATGAGTGCACCGACGGCGGAGCCGACCACGGGTGGGGAGCCGCCCACACCCAGAGCGTGGGCCAGCGAGTCCTCCGGCCCATCTCCATACAGCCAGGCAAGCACCATCAGGGCAGCGTTCTGGGGGGCTTGGGAGTAGTTGGGGTGGCCGAACTGATCCAACACCCGGCGCCGGCATTCGATCCAGCCCACTTTCGAGCGCCGGGCCTGCCGCACCGATTCCACGGCCCGGGCCACGCGGCTACCGGGGGGCAAGGCGGCGTCGGCGGCATCCAGCAGGTGCTTCGGCTCACGCTCCACAAAGGCGGCGGCGAGGAGTGCCGCCACCAGCATAGCCGCGTGGATACCCTCCTCGCTATGGTCGATGGTCGCGTCCTCGCAGGCGTAGGTGGCCGCCGCGATGGGGTCTCCGGGGGCCATGCACGCCCAGAGGAGCGCGCGCTCCATGGCGGCGCAGCCATCGAGGAACCAGTTGTTGAACCACCCGGTGACGGGTGGTAGCAGGCCCGTGCGCAGATTGTGGAGCGCAGCGCCGTACTCGTCGGCCGTGAGCCGGACTCGGCCTGCCCATTCAGCCGCCAGCTCCTCGCAGCTCGGCGGACGGCCGAGGGCCTCGACCACGTCCAGATTGAGCAGCATCATGGCCAGGCCGTCGGAGGGGGGCAGGTCGCCGCGGGGGAGCGTCGGAGCCGTGGGCTCGGGTGCGGGATCCTCGCCCAGGCGCGGCAGCCCGCAGGCATGACCGACCCTATGGCCGACCAGTGCCGCTCTGATGCGATCCGCGAGATCAGCTTCGCCGATAACGGCGGGCACGCTCGATGCTCCCCTCACCCCGGGGCTCCCCGGGAACGGCAGCTAGGATACCACTAGCGGAGGGGTCTGGCGACCAGCGGTAGGGACTGTGCTTGCACGGGCCGGCGGATTACGGCAAACTAATACCGGTTTACATGAACGGGGGCCGGCTCGGGTGTCTGGCCGCGCCCCCGACAACAAAGGGGACGTGAGTATGCGATCGACGCGATTGATGCGGTTATTCGTCCTAACGGGGGTAGCGGCACTTCTAGCCACAGCGGCTTCGGCCGAGACCATCTATGTAGCCCCCAACGGCTCGGACGACTATGAAGCCGCCCAGGGCCTCGGCGGACACTCCGTCGAGAAGACCCTTCACAGAGCGCTCAATTCGGCGGCAGAGCTCCTCAACGGCGGCGCGACGGAGGTCTCGGTCCACGTAGCCGAAGGCGAGTACGACGGTAAGGCGGGCATGGGGATATGGGAGATACCCTCCATCAACAACCCCCAGGGCGTCCTGCGCATTGTCGGCGGCTGGCATGACGGCTTCACCGAGCGCGCGCCCTTCGACTACTGGTCGTCGTTGAAGACCTCGGAGACGCGCAACGGCGCCTTCATCTCGCTGGGCCGCCGCTCCGCCTTGGCGGAGTTCACCATCTCCGGCTTCATCTTCGATGGCTCCCCCTCCAACGGCTACGACGCCGAGACCAACAGCCTGGTCCGGAGCCAGACGCGTACGTGGCCCATGCTCTCCTTCGGCTACGTGAAGACCGATCTACTGGTCATCGCCGACAATGTGTTCGCCAACGCCGGCCACGGCGTCTTCGATCCGGCCATCACCCCGACGAGCGACGATGCCGTCGTGGAGATCCGCAACAACCTGTTCATCAACAATATCAAGGCCATCCAGGTGGGCGCGGGCATCAACCCCGTCCGCGAGGTGCGGGTTATCGGGAACACCTTCCTGATGAACTGGCCCTACAACCCCGACACGACCTCGTCCAACGTGGGCGCCCTGACCTTGGATGAGAAGTCCAGCGCCCAGAGCATCGTCATCGAGGGCAACATCTTCGCCCAGAACCCCGGCGGAGCCATGCAGCACGATTGGCCCGAGGACCGGATGCCCGAGCTGGCCATCCGCAACAATGTCTTCTACCAGAACGCCCTGCTCTTCGGGAACGACGAGCCGGGCGCCGGCGTGCTGGTGGGCAAGTTCGGCACCAACCCCCGCTACCTCATCCTCGACCTGGAGACGGTCGAGGAGGACTTCGGCTACACCGTGGAGGGCAACGCCTACGCCGACCCCGAGTTCGATGTGGAGTTCGAGCTTGAGGTCACGCCCGACGGGGACGACGTGGAGCTGATGGGCTTCGCGCCCAAGATGGACCTGCGCTTCGTGCCCCTGCCCGCGGCGATGAACATCGAGGGCTACGGCGCCCACCCTGACCGCACGATCCAGTTCTGAGAGGAGCCTCGGACGACATGAGATCACGGATCAGTCGAGCGGCAACTCTGGTGGCCTTCGCTCTGCTCGCCACATCGGCATGTGCCCAGGCCTACGAGGCCGAGATCGAGCTACGGGGCGTGCCCAGCAGCATGTCGCCGGGCGCCACCGCTAGCATCGATGCGAACATCAGGAACACCGGCGATGAGGACTGGCCGAACCGCACCTTCGTCTACGTCGACGCCTACGAGGACCCCAAGGGCAACGCCGTCTCCGAAACGGCCTTCCTCGCCAGGAAGCAGATCGGCTCCCTTCCCGCTGGCCAGGCGAACTCAGTGTTCGGCAGTGCCTCAATCAAGGTCGAGGCCCCCGAGGCCCGGGGCACCTGGAAGCTCCGGGCGTGGATCGAGGCCGGCGGCCGGGAGTGCGACGGCGCCGCGGAGTTCGAGATCGAGGTCCAGGACGGATACTACGGCAAGTTCACCCGGTTCGACGCCCCCAAGGAGATGATCCCGGGGCTGGAGTACACCTTCAACGTGACGGTGGAGAACTCGGGCGACGTGCAGTGGGACTCGGGTGAGGTGGTCCTGGAGAGCAAGATCAAGCGGACCGTGGACGGCAGCGCCAATGAGGGCAAGGCCGCCTTCGAGAAGCGCCACAAGATCGAGAACGAGGACATCGTCTACCCCGGGGACGACTACACCTTCCGCCTGAAGATGGAGGCCCCGCCGAACAACGGCGAGTGGCAGCTTGAGTGGCAGCTCTATGACCTGGAGGAGGGGCGCTCCTTCGGGCAGTCCGGCACCTCCACTCACAAGGTGGCTACCAATGAGGGTGGCTACGCCGCCCGGCTCAGCATCGACCGAGCGCCCTCGAGCCTGGAGGTCAACGAGCTGGCGACCATCGAGGTTACGGTGGAGAATGCGGGCAGAGACTTCTCCGACGACGCCTACGTCATCGTCGCGGCCCGGCGCGACCCCCACGGCAACCGCGGCGGTACGACCACCTTCGACACCCAGGCCGAGATCGGCGCCCTGGCCGCCGGCCAGGAGGCCGAGGTCGAGCTGGACATCCTCGGCTCCGCCGTGCGCGGCGAGTGGGAGATCATCGTCTGGGTCGAGGTCGATGGCCGGAAGGTCAGTGGCGAGGAAGACGTGGACATCGAGATCGAGGGCTACTATGAAGGCAAGATCTCGGACATCGACTACGAGGATGAGTACGAAGCCGGCGATGACTGCACCGTCGAGTTGAGGGTGGAGAACACGGGCGACCTCTTCTGGAGCGAAGACGGCGTGGGCGTGGACGTGAGCGTCAAGCGCACGGAGGACGGCAGCTCGTCGGCGGGCAAGCGCGCCTTCGAGCAGAAGCACGAGGTCACCAACGATGACGTCGTCGAGCCCGGTGACCGGTACGACTTCGAGATCGACTTCGACCTGCCCGATGAGCCCGGCGAGTGGCAGATCGAGTTCGAGCTGTACGACATCGAGACCCGGCGCGGCTTCGGCAGCCCGGAGACCATCACAATCAAGGTCCTACCCGAAGGGTAGCGTTGTCCGGTGGGGACCAGCGGACGTAAGGGCGGGGCCCACGTGCCCCGCCCTTGCTCTTTCCATCCATCGCCGCGGCGAGCTGCCTTAGCCCGCCGGGGTCACCCGCACCCCCGCGTCCACCTCGACGGGTGGCAGGGGCACAGAGAGCACTCCACCGCTCGCCTCTACACTTGCCGTCCCAGTGACCTGGCCCTCCCAGGTGTCGAACCACTCCACCGTGTAGCTGCCGTCGGTCCAGCCGGGCAGCTCCAGCGAGCCTTCAGGGAGTGTGTTGGGCTCCACGCCATCGAGGACGATGGACCGCCACCCGGCGTCCCGGTGGCGCATCCAGATGTACGCCGACTCACCGTTGCCGATGGCCAGGATCCGGGCCGGCGGCTCGGGCGGAACGGGCGCGCCCTCGAGCACGATGGCGAACTGTAGCCAGTCATTGCCCGTGTTCTCGATGACCACGGTGTGCTCGCCGGGCGGGACCTGGATCGTGTAATCGCCGTCGTATTGGGTCATGGTCTCGGTGTCATCGGGCAGCTCATCTACGAAATCCTCGAAGAGCACCTCCTCGCCATCTAGCGTGACCCGCAGTTTCGCGCCGCCGTGACCGCTCACGCCCGCGACGCGCACGCCGACGGTCCACTCCTCCTCGGCATCGAACCTCAGGGTGATGGGATTGTGCATCTCGGGGTGGTTCCGGGTGCCGTGGAGGAAGCCCGGCAGCTCCGCGGGGTCGGGTAGGGGGGTGTCCGCCTCGAGCCGGATCTCCATCGGCTCACCGAAGTCGAAGGGCGCCGTTCCCTGGAGCGATACCGGCCGGTCGGGCCCGGGCGGGTCGTCTTCATAGGTCACCAGCCCCACCTCGATGGGCCCGAACTCAGGGTCGTCCATGGGCGCGCCCTCGATGAACTCGGACAGGGCGTCGAAGTGGAAGTACAGGTCCTTGGGCCGGATGTAGTTATCCCACCACCAGAGGGCCGCGCAGCCGGCGTCTCCGGCCATGGTCGAGGCCCAGATGCCCTCATGGAGATGGTAGCCGCGCTCGTCGGCGTCCAGGTAGCCCGCCATGGCGTCGGCGCCGAACTCGCCGAACATGTGCGGCCGGCCGTACTCCTCCGCCTTCGCCGAGAAGTGGCTCATGAGGTCGGTGATGTCCGGTGCGCCGTAGTTGTGGGACTGGACGTAATCCAGCTCCTCCACACCCCAGACCCGGGGGTCGCCCCGGGTGTTCGCGAAGCTGGTGGTGACCAGGTGGTCGTACACGTCCAGGTCCTTGACGAACCGCCCCATCTGCTCATGCCAGGGCCCGACTA